>CAZIWQ010000266.1:0-7864 GCA_964542355.1 uncultured Armatimonadia bacterium | reverse complement strand
CCGCCGACCGTGACCGGCATCACGCCCGCCAGCGGATATGCCACGGGGACCGTCGACATCACCGAGCTGGCAGGCACCGGCTTTGTCGGCCCGGCGTTTGTCGCCCTGCAGCGGGGCGCCGACGAGATTCGCGGCAGCAACGTGGTCGTTGAGAGCTCGACCAAGATCACCTGCACGTTCGATCTGACCGGTGCCGCGCCCGGCAAGTGGGATGTGGTCGTGACCGTGCCGGACGGGCAGTCCGGGTGGCTGATTGAGGGCTTCACGGTGATCGAGAAGGTGCCGACCGAGCTCGCGGTGGGCGACGCGGCCGGAAGACCGGGCCAGTCAGTCAACCTCACGGCGACGCTGACTTCTGGCGGCACCCCGCTCCCGAACCAGCCGGTCGCGTTCACGGTAGACGATGCGCCGGTCGGCAGCAGCAACACCGACACCAACGGGATCGCGACCCTTCCCTATACGATCGCCCGGGGAGCCGGCCAATACCCGATCGGTGGCAGCTATGCGGGTGACGCCCATACGCTCGCCTCGTCGGGCACTGGGACCCTGACCGTTACCGTCCCGAGCGAGGTGTGGGTCGATGCGACCTGGACCGGCCCCGGCAACTGCGGCGGCCATGTATGGCAGTATGATGCCTTCAGCAAGGTGCAAGACGGCATCGATGTCGTGGCCGGGGGTGGCACCGTGCATGTGGCCGATGGCAGCTACCCGGAGAACCTCGCGATCGGCAAGCCGATCTCGCTGCTGGGGGCCGGGAGCACCAA
Source organism: uncultured Armatimonadia bacterium (assembly GCA_964542355.1). Lineage (GTDB taxonomy): Bacteria > Armatimonadota > Zipacnadia > Zipacnadales > JABUFB01 > CAZIWQ01. Next base: position 7,100 of record CAZIWQ010000266.1, on the reverse strand, counting down.
CACGACGGTGCTGGCCCCGCCGGCGGGCGATGGCATCACCCTCACCGCCGGGTCGCAGGGCACCGTGATCGACGGGGTGCGGTTGGCCGGCACCGGTCGCGGTATCCTCATCAGCGGGGTCGCCGGCGATCCCGTCGTGGTGAGCAACTCGCTGTGGTGTGCCACGCTTAGCGAGTTCGTCCGCCTGCAGGCGGCTACGGTCAACCTCGATGCGCGGACGGCCAATGTGTTCGAGGGTGCCGCCGACAACGATGCCGTCGAGGCAAAGGTCTGGCACCTGGTGGATGGCCCGGCGCTCGGCTTCGTCGACTGGGGCCAGGGCACCCCGCTGGCGACGGTGTTGGTCGCGCACGATGCGGCCGGCAATGCCGGCACGAGTGTGCAGCTCAGTGCGAGGCTGACGGCCGGGGGCGCGCCGGTGGCCAATCGGCCCATCGGCTTCACCGTGGGCACCTGGACTGGCAGCGCCCTGACCGATGCGACGGGTACGGCCCGCGTGAGCCACACGATCACCCAGCCTGCGGGCACCTACCCGATCCAGGCGACGTTCGCGGGCGCGGCGGCTTACTGCGCCGCGCAGGGCAGCGCCACGCTCACGGTCGGTGCGCCGGCCCCGACGGCCATCACGATCGTCGAGGACCCGGTCACTCTCACCGCCGGTCAGGCGCAGACCTACCACGTGATCGGCAACAACGGCAATGGCGACATTACCGACCACTGCACCCTGTGGGCGTCGCTGGGTGCCGGTGGGTCGTGGAACGGCAATGTCTACACCTCCCAGAAGGCCGGCACCTGGACGGTGACGGCGCTGTGCAACACGCTGGCGGACACCGCGGTGCTGACCGTCAACCACGCCGCGGCGAGCGCACTGCTGCTGGCCCCGGCGAATGCCCAGATCCTGCCCGGTGCGGCGCAAGCCTACAGCGTGACGGCGACGGATGCCTGTGGCAACAGTTGGGCGGCGACGCTGCCGGCCGGTGCCTGGACGGTGACGGTGGTCGGTGGTGGCACACACGCCGGTGCCTTCGATGCCGCCAACACCTACCATTCGGTCGCGGGCGATACTGGCAAGACCCTGGATATCGCCTGCACCGTCGGGGCTGTCGCGAGCAACCACGCCGCGCTGACGCTGACGAGTGGCAACACGGGCTTCGTGCTGGCGTGGGACAGGGACACCCGGAAGTTCTACCTGTGCGCGAACGCAGCCAACCCGGAGACCGGGCAACTAGTGGCGACGAGTGGCACATACGTCGTCAACGGCAGCACGGTCGTGGTCAGCATCACCGGTGGGACGGGCGACCAGACCGCCTCGATCACCAACTGCGGGAAGACCAACTCGCTGCGGGTGCGCTGGTACCTCAGTGGCGGCAGCCTGTACCGGGTCCTGCAGTACAGCACGATCGCCGGCGTGATGAAGTCGGTGACCTGGACCCGGGCGGTGCCGCTGCCGGCGTACAATGGGGTCACCCACACGCTGAGCGGCTACACCGCCGGCCCGCCGCCGAAGTGGTCACTCGTGACGTACGGGACGACCGTGCAGCCGTAACGACAGGGAAGCCAGAAGCCAGAAGCCGGCAGACGGCAGACAAGAGACGACGAACGACGACGGCGGGGAACGTGTCCCCGCCGTCGTCGTTCGTCGTTGCCATCCGCCGTCTCTGTGGCCGTGCGCCATGCGGTCGCGCTCGGGGTAGCTCCTACCACGGCCCCCGCCGTTGTGCCGTTCCCACGTCCCAAACCCCACGTCCCACACCCCTGCCGCTTTCCACCCCGCCGTTCGCCATCTGAGCTACTGGCGGGTGCCACTCCGCTGTGGTATCCTGAGAGGGCCGAGGCTGCCATTCTGTGCGACAGGACGTTGCGACATGTCTGATATCTTGATCGTCGATGATGACCCCGGCGTTGCCGAGCTGGTGACGCTGTACCTGGAGAAGGCCGAGTTCCGGGTGCGAACGGCGGCGACGGGTCCGGAGTGCCTGACGGTGATGACCGAGCACCGACCGGACCTGGTGCTGCTCGACATCATGCTCCCGGGGATGGACGGGTACGAGGTGTGTCAGGCGATCCGTCAACACCACGGCGTCCCGATCATCTTCGTCACCGCCCGCGATGATGAGGTGGACCCGATCATCGGGCTGGAGTTCGGCGCGGACGACTACATCACCAAGCCGTTCAACCCGCGCGAGCTGGTGGCCCGTGTGCGGGCCGTACTGCGGCGGACAGCCCAACCGGCAGCCGAGCCCTCGAGCGTGGTGCGCCACCCGGGCTTCGAGATCGATCCGGCAACACGCGAGGTCCGCGTCCATGGTCGACAGGTGGCCCTCACCCCGCGGGAGTTCGACATCATCTTGCTCATCGCGCGCCGGCCCCGCATCGTCTTCCCCCGGCAGGAGATCCTGCAGCAGGTGTGGGGCTACAGCTCCGACTATGGGGACTACCGCACGGTCGACACCCACATCAAGCGGGCCCGCCAGAAGCTCAATGAGGCCGGCATGGATACGTGTGTCATCGAGACGGTGTGGGGGACCGGCTATCGGTTCGTGGTGCGTACGGAGGAGCCGCCGCTCCCCGGGTCCCCGGCCCAGCCCTGACCCGCTACTGCCATGCTACATACCCTCTCTTCGCGGCTGTTGGTGACGCATCTGCTCGTGGCCGTCGTGGCCCTGAGCCTGGTGGGACTGCTCTCGTCCGGGCTGTTCCGGCGCTACTACGTGGCGCAGACGCAGCGCGAGCTGTCCGCCGCGGGCGATGACCTGGCTGCGACGCTCGGGAGCCTGATGGCTCAGCCCGATGGCGGGCGGCAGGTGACGCTCGTGACGCAGGCGGCCGGCCGCGCGCTCGGCGGACGCGTCTGTGTGTTCACGGCCCAGAACAGCGACCTCCTCGCCAGCAGTGACCTCAAGCCGGGTGCCTCCGCCCGCCTCGACACCGACGCCCTCGTCTGCGAGGCGAAAGCCTACGCTCGCATCGAGAACACGCAGGTGCTGTGCCATCCGGGACCGGTGATCTCCGTTGTCGCCCCGATCTTCCGGCCGCGCACGGGCGAGCGGCTGGGTGTGGTGCTGCTGCGGCGCCCGCTGCGCGAGGTCGAGACGACCCTGCGGGCCGCCAGCTACCTGATCGCCGCTTCCGGCGGCCTCGCCGCGCTGCTCGCGCTGGTGCTGGCGGCGCTGGCCTCCCGCACCATCTCGCGCCCGCTGGCCGACATGGCGCGCGCCGCGTCCGACCTGGCGGACGGCAACTTCGAGACGCGGGTGGTGCGTCGCGGGCCGCTCGAGCTACGGACCGTCGCCGCCAGCCTCAACCACATGGCCGACTCCCTCGCGCGCGCCTTCGGTGAGCTGAAGGCAGAACGCGAGCGGCTCGCCGACATCCTCGCCACGATGGAGGAGGGGGTCGTCGGCCTCAACAGCGTCGGACGTGTCGTCGTCGCCAATGCGAGTGCCCGGCGCCTACTGGGTGTCGACGACCTTGAGGGTCAGACACTCGCGGCGGCCCTCCCCGAGGCGTGCGTCGGCGACGAGCTTGCCGATCTGCTGGCGGGCCGGCAAGCACGCTTCGAGTGCACAATCCCCCGGCGCGATCAGTCGCTGCGGCTGCATGCTTGCCGCGGAGGCACGGAGGGCGGCGGGGTGGTGGTGGTGATCGCAGATGTCACCCAGGCGGAGCGGCTCGAGCGCCTGCGCCGCGAGTTCATCGCCAATGCCTCCCACGAGCTACGGGCCCCCCTCACCTCGATTCAGGGCTTCATCGGCGCCGTCGCCGACGGGACGGCGGCGACAGCGGCGGAGACGCAGCGCTGTCTGCGCATCGCCGCCCAGCAGGCCGACCTGATGCGGCGGCTGGTGGATCAACTGCTCGACCTGTCGCGGCTGCAGGCCGGCGTTGTCCCGTTCGCCCTCGAGCCGCTCGACCTCGCCGCCGTTGCCCGTGACGTGCTCGAGGCCCTGTCACCCCAGGCGGACAGCCGCCGCGTGCAACTGCGCCTGCAGGCCGACAGCGTCCCCGCCGTGGCCGCCGACGGCGACCGCATGACGCAGGTACTCGTCAACCTGATCGACAATGCCATCCGCTTCTCGGTACCGGACTCGCAGGTCCGGGTCACTGTGGCGCTTGCCGCCCCGCCCGCCGGGTCGGCGGCACCACCGGGGGAGGCGGTCGTCGTCGCGGTGAGGGACCACGGGCCGGGGGTGCCGGAGGCTGACCTGCCCTACGTGTGGGAACGCTTCCACAAGGCCGACAAGTCACGCCTGCGCAGCGAGGGGGGGGCCGGTCTGGGGCTGGCCATCGCGCGCGAGATCGTGCTGGCCCACGGCGGGACGGTTGCCGCCTGCAATGTCGCCGGTGGGGGTGCCTGCTTCTCCTTCTCGCTACCGGCGTCGCCGACAGCCTTCGCGTAGGTCGAGCGTCCCGCTCGACACAGGCCGTCGACCGAGACGATCGACCTACGCGCCGTCGGGACGACGCCGCTGCTTTTGGGCCGTCTGGCCTGTCTGTCATCCTGAGCCCAGACCGCGGCGCGGTCTTCGGGCGAAGGATCAGCATCAGGTGAAGGCGCATGTGTGCGGAATGTGATTCTTCGTCGCTGCGGCTTCTCCGAAGCCGCAATCGCTCCTCAGGATGACGGTGACCTTCAGGCGCGGTTCGCACGGGCACCGGCATGGCGACCAAAAGGCAGCGCCGTCGGGACGGTCGACCTACGCGAGGGCGGCTGGCGCCTCGCCGCAATCAGCCCGAACGTCGCAGCGCGTGCTCGGTGAACAGGGCATGTCGCAGGCGCGCCAGCGCCGCCTCGGCGGCCCCCGCTTCCTCCTCGGTGACTTTCTCCCGCCCGTAGCGGGCGCGCAGATAGCAGTGGGTAACCTGCTCGGCCTCCGGCGCCAGCGGGCCGGCGGCCGCCCGCACCGCCGCCAGATACTCCAGCGGGGGCTGCGAGCGGCGGCGGGCATGGCCGAACCGGGCCAGCCAGCGCGCCATCTGAGCATAGACGAACAGGGCGCGGCGAGTGGGGGTGACGCCCCGGCCCCGGAGGCGGGAGCTTGCCGCGGCCCGGCGGCGCCGGACGATCACAGCCCCGGCGAGCACGATTAGGGCCAGCGCCCCGCCGGCCACGGGAGCCGGGGGCCGCCGCAGCCCGGCCGCGATCGCCCCCGGGAGGTACGCCAGCGCCCCGCGCACGGCGTTCCAGATCGCCACCACCGTCCGCTTCTGCTCCCGCTCGTCGGCCGGCGGCGTCGGCTCAAACGACTGCCAGCCGCGCCCCTCGATGTAGACCTCCGCCCAGCTATGGCCGTCCTTGGCGTTGACCTCATAGCTGTCCGTCGCCGGCCGGTACTCCCCGGGGACAAAGCCGGTCACGAAGCGTGCCGGGAGGCCCAGCGTCCGGCACATGACGACCATGGCACTGGCGTAGTGGTTGCAGTAGCCGGACCGCGCGTCGAACAGAAAGTGATCGACGAAGTCGCGTCCCGCGGGACGGCGCTCCGTGCTCAGGTCGTACGGGTAGCTGTGGGAGAGATGCGACTGCACCATCACGGCCTGCTCGTAGGGGCTGCGGGCGCCGGCAGTCACCTGGCGGGCCAGCTCGCCCACGCGTGGCGGGAGACCGTCCGGAAGCTGCAGATAGAGCCCCCTCAAGTCCGCAGCCAGGGGGGGCAACGGGTCGTCGCGGGGGGCCGACCCCTCCGCCGGGACCAGCGAGAGCACCTGATAGGTGTCACCCCGCTTCAGATAGCCCGCGCATGTCACGGTCCCATCCTCGCCGGTCTGAACCCCGAAGACGTTGGCGCGCACCCGTGTGGCGACGAACAGGCCGGGGAGGCTGACGCTCATGGGGGTGCGCATCTCGAACACCTGCGTCACCGGTACAGCGCCGCGCGACCGGAACCCCGAGACGAGTGAGCGGTCAGTGACCCAGACGCCCCCGCGGCGCGCGCCCGTGATGCGGAGCCGCCGCACCTGCTGCCACGACTGCCCGGTGTAGCGGGCATACACCTGCTGGCGCCAGTTCTCGCCGCGCGAACAGCGGACCACAAACAGCACACGGTCCCCCTGGACCGGCGGCTCACCCGTCAGGGCGACGACGCTCTCGGGGGAGTAGTCGTGGCGCTCCCCGACGAGGTAGGAGGCCAGGTACTGCGCCAGCACAAGCTGGACGTAGTGGCCGATCTCACTGGACAGGCGCAGCGAGGAGGCTCCCGCACCCGCCAGCGTGGCGGCAAGCAGCACGACCAGCGACACCGAGTGCCAGGTGTTGACCGCGGCCCCCCGCCGCGGGCCGCGTTCCCACACGACCTGGCGGACGCGGAGCACGGCGTCGCCCTCCTGATGCGTCGCGACGGCATGCTCCGCCGCCAGCAGGTACAGTGCGGCGAGCACGAGCAGACCGGTGCCCACGAACGCCAGCGGCGTCGGCCGGGCCACCAGCACCAGGATCACGCATGAGACCGCCGGGATGACGGACAGGACGAGATCGCTTAGCGTGCGCAGGGCGAAGGCCCGGAACACCATGACCCACACGAACACCTTCACCAGCCCCTGGAAGCCGGCAATCAGGCCGTAGAACGCATAGACCCCCTCCGGCGGCCAGGTGAAGATCGCCTCGAGTGTCCCCAGGAGGATCGTGACCGCGAGGACGGTGAGGTTCACGCCGCGACGGGAGAAGCGGGAGAACCGCAGGGCGTAGGCCGTGGGGAGTGCGGCGACGAGGGCGGCGCTGGCCTTCACAAAGAAGGCCTGGTCAGCGATGAGAGTCGTCGCGGCCATGTGGGCGCCCAGCATCGCGACCCACGCACCGATGAACAGCCAGAGCCAGGAGAAGCCCGCCGGCAAGGCGTGCGCCACCGCCGCAGAGGCCTCGGCCGCCGGGTCGCGCAGCACGCCCAGGCGGGTCAGCCGGCGATGGTGCCAGTTGCGCAGTCGGGTGAGGAGGGGCATAGCTCGGTTACCCACTGACCATCGTCTCGCGCGCCGGCTCGGCGGCGAGGCGGCCCATGGCGCGCGGCAGGTCTGCCAGGCCGGGGACGCGCACGGCTCGCACGCCCGCCGCCTGCAGCCGCGCGGCTGCCGCGTCGAGCGCCGCAGCCGTCACGCGCGCGGGC
>CAZIWQ010000265.1:0-7869 GCA_964542355.1 uncultured Armatimonadia bacterium | reverse complement strand
CCAGAAGCGGGCCTGTCCCTGTTTGCCGAAGTAGGTCGCGCACCACGTCCACAGGCCGGCGACGTCGAGGCCGTAGTACGTCTTGAAGTAGCGGGCCGCCGCCCAGTTGGCGCGCGCGTCCCAGTTGTTCCCCTCGGGCTTCACGCCCGGCTGGTGGGGCTTGTTGGCGTTGGGGCACTTGTTGGCATAGTCCCACAAGAAGCGGAACGCCGCCGTGCGGTCGGCCGGCGTGAACGCGGCGCTCTCCTCGACCAGGTCCCAGATGAGGGGCAGCAGCACCGAGCCACGGGCATCGGTGATCCGCGGCATCTGCGCGACGATGGCCGCCAGCACCGGCAGTCCCAGCCGGACGAAGTCCGCCTGGGCGAGATCACCGGTCGCATGGTAGCTCAGCCCCGCCGTCGAGATGCGAGAGGCCACCTCGCGGAACTGCAGGCCGGCCAACTGTTTGACCAGGGCCGGCACCTTACTCCGGTCCCCCTGAGCCGGTGATCGGCCGTCGGCCATGATCTTGATGGTGACCGGCAACTCGACGGTCTTGCCGGCCGGTAGCAGCTCCCGCAGAGCCTTGGCGCCCGCGGTGACCCCCGCGAGGTCACTGCCGCCGACGCACACGAAGCTCTGGCCGGCGCCGAAGGGGTCGTGCACCGTGCGCAGCTCATACCCGCCGGGCCCGGGCCAGACGTCATCCGCCATCAGGTAGTGATGGTGGTAGAGGGGCTGGATCGCGGGGTTAGTAGCGAAGTTGCCGAGGAGCACCAGGTTACGGGTGCGGTAGTCCTCCGGCTTGATGTCCCGCGCGGCGACGATCGGCACCGTTGCCCCGGAGGCCCGCAGGGCGGTCTGGAGCTCCTGTGCCAGCGCCGCGTACGCCTCACCCGGTGGGGGCACGATCGCGCACAGCGGCGCACCGTCCCGCACCAGCGGCACGGTCAGGTGGTAGGTCTTCTCCGCCGGTAGGGGGGGGAGGTCGGCAGACCGGACGGCCAGTGGTAGCAGCGTCAGCAACAGCGCAAGGCAGACCCGCAACAGCTCGTATGGATGCATCGTTGCCCCCAGTGGTCGGTAGTAAGCCCGAGTGCTGAGACGTCCGTGAGCGTGCCCGGCAGCCGGCCGAGCGCAGCGGCGCGGCTGGGGCCTGTGTCCTCGCCGAACCTACGGGAGGTCTACTTCGGCAGGTTCGCGAAGTGGTCCTTCCCGCGCAAGGCTGCGCGCCACACCCACCTCGGACCCACCCCAGCGTTTACCCCGAGCAGGTAACGTGGTATCATAAGTCTGAGGGATAATACTGTTCCGGGAAGGAAATCTGTCATGCGCCGAGGGTTTACGTTGATCGAGTTGTTGGTCGTAATAGCCATCATCGCCATCCTAGCCGCCATCCTGTTCCCAGTCTTCGCGCGGGCCAGGGAGAAGGCCAGGCAGACGAGCTGTCTGAGCAACCTCAAGCAGGTCGCCCTCGCCAAGATGATGTACATGCAGGACTACGATGAGATGCTGCCGTACTCGTACAACTGGGATGGCTCATGGGGCGCGGCAACCTGGCCGGTCTACTGGTATGAGGTCATCCAGCCCTACATGAAGAACACGCAGTGCCTGAAGTGCCCGAGCGTCGGCTCCGCGGCTTCGGTGATCACTGACTACGGCCGCAGCCAGCACCACCTCCCGTACCGGCAACCGTACGCGACCTTCTCGCTGGCAACCATGAAGCGCCCGGCCGAGGTCAACATGCTCTGCGACGCCTTCCCGACTGCGGGCTGGAACTGGATGTATACCTACTGCCCCATCTGCAGCCCGACGCTCACCAACAGCATCTCCAATCGGCACAACGAGGGGGCGAACCTGGCGTTCTTCGATGGCCACTGCAAGTGGCTGTCGTGGACGGCGATCACCGGCGGGCCGAACGTGGCCACCATGTGGTTCCACACGAACACGTAGCAGGCGCCTGCCCGGGCAACGGCGCCGCTGGGGGCGAGTGTCATCCTCAGCCGGGACCGCGCGCGGTCCACCAGCGAAGGATCTGCTGCATCCGGGGGCACTCGTGGCTGGGATCGGGACGTGCCGTGTAGCCCGGAGGGCGGCCGCGACTTGCCACCAGCGGGAGCTGGTGGAAGCGGCGCCCCCCTCCCCCAAGAGCCCCAACGGGGCGGCAGACGCTTGGCCGCTCGGCCTGCGAGTGCCGCCCCTGCGGAGCTACTCAGCGCCTCGTCCCGCGGAACATCCTGAGTGATCTGCATAGCCGTGAACAGCATTGGGGCAAGACGAGACCCTTCGTCGCTGCGGCCTCTGCGAAGCCGCATGCGCTCCTCAGGGTGACATCGCCGGTCGGCCGCGGCTCGCACGATATGCCACACAGGGCCCGGCAATGGTGTCGGGCCCTGTCCCATTCAGCGTTCTGAGGCCGCTGTGCCGTGCTGAGGCGACTGCCGCCCTCTACCGCGCCCCCCCCTCACTCACATCCCCAATCGCCACCGTGTCCCCCGCGCCGATGGCCATGATGGTGAATCGGCCGACGCCGTCACGATCCGTGTCAGGCAGCGTCGCCGGCAGCGGCGCGGCTGGGGCCTGTGTCCTCGCCGAACCTACGGGAGGCCTACTTCGGCAGGTTCGCGAAGTGGTCCTTCTACACGCACTACGGGGCGGGAGGCCGCGTACGGGCAGGGATGGTGACCGGGTCAGGAGTGCGCCACTCAGGCAGCGGAGTGGCAGGCCTGGAAGCGCCGACGGATTTGGTGACCTCACCCACGAGCAGATCACGGCAGCGGGGGTGTCCTCGATGGTCCCCACACCGACCTACATCTACCACATGACGCACCTTGGCAACCTGCCCGGGATTCTGCAGGCCGGGGGGCTGCTGCCGCACCGACGCCTGCGTGGGGGTGGGCTGCCCTACACAGACATTGCCCACCACCGGGTGCAGGATCGACGAGCGCAGACGGGCGTGCCCTGCGGTCCGGGGGGCGATCTGCATGACTACATCCCCTTCTACTTCGCTCCGCGGTCCCCTATGCTCTATGTGATCAGTAGGGGTGGGGTGGAGGGGTACGACGGGAGCCAGCAGCCGGTGGTGCACCTCGTGTCCACGGTTGCAGTCGTCGCGGAGGCGGGCATCGGTTACGTCTTCACAGATGGTCATGCTATAATGGCGTGGACGGAGTTCCACACGGACCCGGCACGGCTTGACGCTGTGGACTGGGACGTGATGTCGGCGCAGTACTGGGCAGACACCAACGAGGACCCCGACCGGAAGCGCCGCCGCCAGGCCGAGTTCCTGGTGCATGGGTTCTGCCCCTGGCGGCTGGTGACCGAGATCGGTGTGATGGATGCGGGGGCCCAGGATCAGGTGACGGTTCTGCTCGCGAGGGCGGGCCACTGCACCCCGACCATCGTGCACCGCGACTGGTACTACTGAGACGAAGGGAGGAGCCAGGGTGATGGAATACGCTCACGGCAACCTGCTGGAGGCCGACTGCGAGGCACTCGTGAACACGGTCAACACGGTAGGGGTGATGGGCAAGGGCATCGCCCTGCAGTTCAAACAGGCCTTCCCCGAGAACTTCCGGCAGTATGAGCGGGCCTGCCGCGCTGGCGAGGTGGTGATCGGGAGCATGCTGGTGGTAGCCACCGGGAAGCTGGGCAACCCGAAGTACATCATCAACTTCCCGACCAAGCGGCACTGGCGCCAGCGTTCGCGGCTGGAGGACATCGAGGCAGGCCTGCGCGACCTGGTGGCGCAGGTGAGGAGCCTGAGTGTTGGCTCACTGGCCGTGCCTCCTCTGGGCTGCGGCAACGGGGGGCTGGAGTGGTCAGAGGTGCGGCCGCTCGTCGAGGAGGCATTCCGGGACCTACCGCAAGTGCGGGTTCTGCTGTTTGCGCCGGCGGGGGCCCCCGACGCGGCAGCCATGCCGGTGAGCACCTCGAAGCCGAAGCTCACCCGAGCCCGAGCCATGTTCATCCGGCTGCTCGAGCTGTACCCTTCGCTGGACTACAGATTCACGCTGCTGGAGGTCCAGAAGCTGGCCTACTTCCTGCAGGTGGCGGGTGAGCCGTTGCGCCTCGCCTTCGCCAAGGCACCCTATGGTCCCTATGCTGAGAACCTCAACCACGCCTTGCAGCGACTGGAAGGGCACTATCTGCGGGGCTACGGTGACCGCAGCCACGATGCACAGATGCGCCTGCTCCCCGACGCGTCCAGTGAGGCTCGCGCCTTCCTCGCCGCTTGCGGTGAGGCCGCCGAACGTCTGGACAGGGTCGCGGCACTGATCGAGGGCTTCGAGACACCCTACGGGATGGAGCTGCTTGCCAGCGTCCATTGGGTTGCCGCGCACGAGGACCTCGCAGCGGCGCAGGACGCCGCTGTGGCCGTCGCGCGCGTGCACGACTGGAGCCAGCGCAAACGCGACCGCTTCCGCGGTGAGCACATCGTGAAGGCCTGGCGGCGGCTTCATGACCGAGGGTGGTTCGCGGGAACCGCCGGCTGACCACCCGAGGGCGGACCCCCGCGGCGGTCGTTCACGCACAGCCGCCTCGACGAGGAGCCCCCGCTGCCGGTCCGTGGGGTCTGCGCCTATCTTGACGCCCGTGGGGCGGGGCGTGAGGCGGACATGCCGCCGAGACGAACGCCATCCCCGCTGAAGCGGCCGCACGGCTCTACTGCCCTCCCCCCTCGCTCACATCCCCGATCGTCACTGCATCGCCCGCGCCGATGGCCATGATGGTGAATCGGCCGACGCCGTCACGATCCGTGTCAGGCAGCGTCGCCGGCAGCGGCCGGTCGCACTCCACCTTCAGCCCCTGCGCCTGCTTCACCCGTGCGAGCGGCTTGCCGGTCTCATCCACCACCGTCATCCCCGGCTCGGCGAAGTATAGCGGGGCGTTCGTGCCGACCGTGGCGCCCTCGGCGCTCACGATCATGCCGCGCCCGGTGCGCAGGTCCTGCCCGGCGCAGGAGAACTGGTTGGGCCCGAGCACTTTCTCGATGCGCACCGAGGCCTCGTGCCCGGCGCTACGCACCGGCACCCAGCGGCCCGCATCCGCGGCGGACAGGCACGGCTGATCCAGCGTCACGCTGCCCCGCGCGTAGTCCACGCTCGTGATGGTCGCCTGCCGCAGGCCGCGCCCGGTCAGCTTCGTCTCACCGACTGTGAGTAGTTGGCCGTCACACAGCCGAGCGGCCACGGGCTTGCCGGCGGCATCGAAGGCGAGGCAGGCGGCCCGGCCCTGCACGTGCAGCGTCCCGGCGACGACGTACTCGCGCTGCAGGTCGGTGGCCGAGAACAGCACATGCCGGCGCTCGCCCATGCGCACCTCGATGGCCACGGCGCCGTCGTCCGGCTGCACCGTCAGCCGCTTGACGCTGGTGATGTACGGCTCGCCGACGAAGCTCTCGTGGAGCGTGACGAAGGCGCTCTTGAGGCCATCGCCGGTGCGGCGGCGTACGACCCACGTAAGCTTGTCGGGGAACTGCGGGCGGCGCTGAGGTGTGCCCTCACAGGCGAAGACCGTTTCGTCCTGGGGCACGAGATGTGAGCGCAGCGTCGCGCCGCGCACGGCTTCGCGGGGGAACAGGCGCGGGTCACGGTTCATCTTCCACTGCACCCACGGGGCCGCCCCCGGGCCGGCTTGCTGCGTAGCCTGGCGGACGTGCTGCAGCCACTGGAAGGCGCTGCCCTTGTAGTTGTAGTAGTAGTGCCCGTACTTGCCGTCCTTGCACTTCTCGTCATCGTAGAAGATGCCATAGGGCACGTCCGGCCCGGCGAGGGTGCCCTTCTCGCGCGGGGCGCTGAGCGGGAGGCTCGCGCTGAACTCAGCCTCCGTGCCGTGCACCAGCCAGTCGTGCTGTTTGCCGCCATCCACCCGAAACACATCCACCGTGTAGGCGTGCTCGGCGTCGGCCTCGACCAGGAATACGGTGCGACGGTAGTCGCGCACCTTCCCGGGGTAGGCGGCAACGTCGGTAACCTCGGCCAGTTGGGCGAACGTCCCCGGGTGGAAGGCGACCAGTTGCCCCCGCCCGACCTCCGAGCGCGTGGCATCCACCATGCAGGTGTTGTGCACGACGGTGTGCGCCAGGAAGCCGAAGCGGCGCGGGTCGTAGGTGTCCGCCGTCTCGGGGTAGCCCAGATCGGGGGTGAGGGGCTGGCCATAGCCGTACAGGTCGAGATTGAGCAGATCGAAGTGGCTGTGGCCGACGTAGTAGCCGTAGTACAACGACAGGCCGAAGCGCTGGCCCGCCGCCCCCGTCTGCAGCGTGAGGAACCCTAAGCCTGGCAACAGGCTGCTCGTGACGCCGACGTCTTCCGGCGTCGCCGCGGCCTGCTTGATGATCTCGTCGCCGACGGGGGTGCGAAACAGATCGCGGTTGAACTCAGTAGTGCCACCGGTCTGGACCATGGCCTTCGCCTGGACGGGGGAGCGCATGTGCGCCCAGGCGCGCTCCAGATACGGCGCGCTCGTCCCCAGGCCGCCCGAGAACATGTTGTTGGAGTCGCCCAGGGGCGTCGTGTGCCGGCCGAGCACCAGCGTCGCGATGGGCGCGGTGTAGACGCTGCGCAGGCGTGGCTCCTGCCACAGGTCGACCCCGTTGGCGATCAAGAGGTCGGCGATGGCGGCCAGGTCGACCATCCACCCGCAGTTGTAGGAGGGGGACTCGAAGGCGATGCCGTCGCGATGCAGCAGGTTCACGAGCATGTCGTGAAAGCCCGTGTCGGTGTAGGTGGCGGAGGGTGCGCGGTTGTTCAGCACCCAGTCCACGATCTGCTGTGAGGTGGGCTGGCCCGTCGTCGTGTCCAGCGCCAGCGCCACGAGCAGCGCCGCCTGCTGGTGCATCCCCCAGTTGCCCTGGATGCGGTGCGACCCGCCGATGATGTCATCGGCCATCACCCGCAGCATCCGGTCCTCGATGTGCCGTTGCAGCCCCGCCGCGTCCAGACCGGCGAGCCGCTGTAGCTCCGCATCCCCGGCCAGCGCGGGGAAGATCGCGTCGTAGGCCATCGCGGCCTGCTCGACCGTCCACGTCTCCCACGTGTGGTACAGCAGCCGCCCCTTGTAGCTCGAGTCGACTTCCTTGCCGTAGCTCGACTGCTTCTCATACTGGTAGTCGGGATAGTAGATTGCCAGTTGCCACAGCAGCAGGGCGCACTTGTGGGCATACTTCGCCTCACCGGTGATCAGGTATGCCTGTGACAGGTTCGCCAGCGCCGGGTGGAGCCAGTTGCGCACCATCCAGTGGGCATAGTAGGCCACGAACCAGTGCGCGAACTTGTCGTCCGGGCTCTGCTTGTAGCCCCAGCCATCGTCGACATACTGGCCGGTGAGCAGCGACTTGTCCTGCATCCCGCCCTTGAGGTAGGCGGCGAAGTCGTTGCTGGGATAGCTCTCGCCCCCGACCGGGCAGACGACCTTGTAGGGGTGCTCGAAGTCCATCTTCCAGCCGTACATGCTGGCGACCTTGAGCACCTCCTGGCCGTGGACGGGGCACTCGTTGATGCTGACGCGTCCGGAGCGGGGCACCTGGGGTGGGGGCACGAGCTCGCGCAGCCGCGCGTCATCGTAGGCTGCCCAGAGGTCGGCCGCCTTGAGGATGCGAGCGCGCTCCTTCTGGGCCCACTCGTAGCGTGCGACGTTGTCTGCCATGCACGCCAGCTTCGCGGCGGTGTAGATGTTGCGCCCGGTCTTGGCCCAGGCCGTGGGCATCAGGCACGCGCCTCCCAGGCACAGCAGCAGCAGGTAGCTCCTGAACAAGATCGCCCCATCCTCTCGTGTGGGCGCCGCCGGTCGCCGGTATGCCGGCGACCGCATGGGCCGCGCCTCCTGGCCGATGTCATCCTGAGGAGCGGCTGCGGCTTCGCAGAAGCCGCAGCGACGAAGGAT
>CAZIWQ010000264.1:0-7872 GCA_964542355.1 uncultured Armatimonadia bacterium | reverse complement strand
AGCGGCTCGAACTCATTGCCGACCATGCTCACGGAGAGCTCGGCCAGGTCGGGCGCTCCCAGCGGGGGGCGCGTGGTGGGGCTCAGTTGGGTCCACGGGTGTGAGCTCCAGACCACGTACTGGCGCTCGCCGAAGCTGAGTGAGTAGGCCCGCACGAACAGGCGCCGCAGCGTCCCGTCGTACTCTTGGGACTGCTTGGGCGCGATCTGCTTCTGGGCGGCCACTTCGGCGCGGAGCGCCTCCGCCTCGCGGCGCAGGTCGGCCCGGGCCTCCGGGCTGCCCTGCGTGACAGCGTCGATGGCTCCGAGCACCCGGTCGACGTTGATGGCGAGCGTCATCTGCGGCGGACCGACCGCGAACTCCACCGGCCCGGGGGACACCTCGCGCCCGTGGACCAGCGCACCGACATACGCGGCCGGGTCGATGTCGCCTCGCGGGGTCGGTGCGCCGGGCTGACCGCCGATGACCTCGATCTCATCCGTGAACGTATAGCTCATGTCGGGCGTGATCCCGAGCATGACATAGCGGGCCGTGAGGTTGAACCCCCCGGCGCCGAAGCGGTGCAGGTACCACGTTCCGAGCGGGCCGTCCTCCGTCAGCCCGACCTTCTCCTCGCGCCCCACGCGGGCGAACCGCAGTCCGTCGGCGCTCACCAGAACATCCACCGCGCGGGGGAAGCGGACGCCGGCGCGGCCGCCGCCGGCCATGTTGATCCGGACCTCGCTGATCGGCTGCGGCTGGAGCAGGTCGACAATCATCGCGACACCGCGCCCCCCGGTCCAGCCGACGGTGCTCTTCTGGGTCCAGAAGTAGCCCTCGGTGAACGCCCCGTCGGTGAGCTGCACGCCGTCCTTATCGTCCGTGCACAGCGCATACGTGGGAGCGGGTACATACCAGTAGGGCTTGCCGAGGGCGACATCGTTCGCGGCGACCTTCCGGGGAGCGCCCGCAGCGAAGCTCGGGCCTCCGGGGTGGAGTGCGACCTCGTCCAGCCATGCCACGCCGCCCCCCGCGACGACGATCTCCACCCGGGCGGTCTCCGCCGGCGGGGTGAAGGTGATCCACGCCGGCGCCCAGGTCCCGTTGGTGCGGGCCGGCCGCTCGGAGGCAGCCAGCGGCTTGTCGTCAGCCGCGAGCGCACGCAGCGTTACCCCCCCGTCTGCCAGGCCCGTGGTCTTGAGCCACAACCCGAACGTGTACTCCTTCCCTGCGGGGAGCTTCACCGCTTGCCCGATGGTGACACTCCTGCCGGCCGCGGTGCGGACGCTGACCCCCTGCAGGCCCTGGTGGCTGTCGGTGTTGTCGCACACGACCGCGGCGGCGGCGGGGACGACCTGCCAGGCGGCGGGGCGCTCGCCGTGGCGCCCCTCCTCAAAGCCCGGGTTGGCGAGTTGTTGGGCCGTCGCGGGCACGGCAAGCCCCGCCAGGATGAACGCGAGGGCAATCAGCAGGACAGCAGTCACGCGCATGGTGTGCCTCCGTCGATAGTCGTTGCGGCCAAGTTCCTCGCGAGCCCGCGAATCCCTTGGCGGCGTCGCGGTGGCGCCGCGGCCGGAGGGAGGGATTCGAGCCCGGACCGACGAAGACAGTCCCCACAGACCGCTGCGACCGGGAGTGTCCGGCGGGGGTCGGTGTGTTGAGCAACTGCCCGCGGGAGGCCTGGGATGACCGGGGAGCATCAGGATCAGGTGCGCGAGCTAGAACACCAGGTGGCACTGCGCGATCGGCAGCTAGCTGCCGTCCGGCAGTTGGCCGGGCACCTCAGCTCCGTCACGAAGCTGGATGAGACCATCGAGACGGCCCTGCACATCAGCCTCGAGGTCGTGGATGCCCGTGCCGGGTCGATCATCCTGCACGACCTCAAGCAGGATCGCCTCGTGTTCCGCCACGTGGTCGGTGAGAAGGCGGCCGACCTCATCGGCCTCGAGCTCACCACCGATCAGGGAGTGGCCGGCTCTGTGTTCCAGACCGGCGAGACGCGCGTCACCGAGGACATGACCCAGGTCAAGGAGCACCTGAAGGAGCTCGGCGACCGCATCCAGTACCAGACCAAGAACATGGTCACCGTGCCCCTCAAGAACCACCACGGTCACTGCATCGGTGTTATGCAGGTGCTCAACAAGTCGGACGGGCACTTCGACGAGCACGACGTGGCGACCCTCGACATCCTGGGCGCCCAGGTCGCCGTGGCCATCGAGGCTGCGCGGCTTCAGGAAGAAGCACGGCTCGCCCAAGTCGTCAACTTCATCGGTGACATCAGCCACGACGTCAAGAACATGATCACCCCGGTGCAGACGAGCGCGGAGACCCTGCGCTTCATCGGCGAGGACTGCTTTGCCCAGTTCGACGAGGTGCTGGCGGCGGCCGGCCTCGATGACGCGGGGCGCGCGTCCCTCGGCCAGACGATCCAGGACTTGCGCGATCTGCTCCCCGAGATGGTCGAGCTCATGCTGGACGGCTCGGATGCTGTGCAGCAGCGCATGGCGGAGATCTCCGCCGCGGTCAAGGGCCTCGTCTCCAAGCCCCACTTTGAGCCCGCGGATATCGTTGATGTCGGCAGCCGGGCCGTCGGACTGCTCGAGCACCAGGCCGCCAAGTCCGGGATCACTCTCGGCATCGAGGCCGTCGGCACCGTCCCGCAGTTCGCGATCGATAAGAAGCAGATCTACAACGCCGTCTACAACCTGGTGTTCAACGCGATCGGCGCCTGCGAGGCGGGGGCCTCGATCACCATTCGCATCTCCGCCGAGCCCGCGGGGGTATTCCCCGACGGGCGGTACTGCCGGGTGGACTGTGTCGACAC
Organism: uncultured Armatimonadia bacterium; assembly: GCA_964542355.1. Taxonomy (GTDB): domain Bacteria; phylum Armatimonadota; class Zipacnadia; order Zipacnadales; family JABUFB01; genus CAZIWQ01. Next base: position 5,069 of record CAZIWQ010000264.1, on the reverse strand, counting down.
CGGCTCGGGCATGCCCGAGCATGTGCGCGCCAAGCTGTTCACCGACGATGCGATCAGCACCAAGCCGATGGGGACCGGGCTCGGCACCCGCATCATCAAGAATGTCGTTGACGCCCATGGGGGGACGATCGGGGTGGCGAGCGAGCAAGGCGTGGGCACGACAATCAGCTTCAAGATCCCGCTGGATCGCGAAGCCACCGTGATCGAGCCCGCCGCACCCTAGGGGTCCGGGCTTTCTCGCCCCACGCCCGGTCAGGGAGGACGAACGGCATGACCAGCTTCGACTACTACAACCCGGTGCGCCTGCTGTTCGGCGTGGGAGCCTTCAACCGACTGGGGGAGTGCCTGCAGGCGGGCGAACGACAGGTGCTGCTGGTCACCGGGCAGACCGCGGCCCGCCGGCACGGCTACCTCGACCGTGCCATCGTCATGTTGCACGCGACCGGGGCCGAGGTTACGGTCTACGACGCGGTGCCCTCCAATCCCACCGACGAGGTCGTCGAGGCTGGTGGCCGCCTCGCCGGCGAGGAGGGCTGCGAGCTCGTCATCGGCCTCGGGGGCGGCAGTGCGATGGACGCGGCCAAGGCGATCGCGGTCGCCGCGACCCACGACTTCCCGCTCCGCGAGTTCGTGGTGGCGGGACCGGACGGCGACAAGCGCGTCCCCACCGACGCGACCTTGCCCGTCGCCTGTGTCACCACGACGGCCGGCACCTCGTCGGAGCTCACCCCGTTTGCCGTCATCACCACCAGCGCGGGGCGCGAGAAGGCGGCGATTGCCAGCCCGCTGATCTGTCCCCGGACCGCGATCTGCGACCCGGAGCTGACCTACGGAGTGCCGCCGCCGACCACGGCGTCCACGGGTGTCGATGTCCTGTGCCATGCCGTGGAGGGCTACATCTCGACGGTCGCCAACCCCCTCACCGACCGCGCCGCGGAGCAGGCGATCCGCCTGGTCGGGGCGTACCTGCCCCGCGCCGTGGCCAACCCGGCAGACCATGAGGCGCGCTACCACATGTCGCTGGCCAACGTCTTCGCCGGCATTACCCTCGCCGCTTGCGGGGGGACGATCATGCATGCCCTCGAGCACCCGGTCAGTGCGCACTATCCGGCGGTGGCGCACGGCGAGGGGCTCGCGGCCCTGCTCGTGGCCTATGGACAGACATGCTGGGAGGCCCTGCCGGCGAAGTTCGCCCGTGTCTCGGTGCTGCTGGGGGGCAGCGACGACGCGGCCGCCGCGGGCGAGACCTTCTCCCGTCTGCTCGACAGTGTCGGGATGAGCCGCACGCTCTCACAGCTCGGGGTCGCACAGTCGCTGCTGGGGCGCCTCGCCGACGACGCGCTGCGCTACATGCGCGGCGCGCTGGGCCATACCCCGGGGTCGCCCGACCGCGAGTGCCTGCTGCGGCTCCTCGAGCACAGCTTCTAGAAGAGCGGCCACGGTCGGCTCTGCCCGCCCCCCTGCGCCACGGAGGTAGCTGTGCCGCACGTACCCGGCATCGTGACGATCGTGCCCCACCTGATCCTCCCGGCGCTGCTCGGGGTGTGCCTACTGCTGTGGGCCCGGCGGCGAGGGGCGACATGGACGCAGGTGCAGCTCTCGTTTGCGGCCGCAATGCTGGGGGCCTTCATGACGGCAAGCGGCTGGATCTTCTCCGCCTTCCTCTCGGGTGAGTCAACCAATGTACTGAAGGTGCTCGGGTCCCAGGTCCTGGTGGCCGCGGCCTGTGGGACACTCGTGTTCTTTGGCACCATGCCGCACGAGCGCGACGTGACGAACGAGGCGGGCCACCGCGACGACCGCGACTGAGCGGCGCGCAGCAAGTCAGCACTCCCGCGACGGGTCCCCCACGGGCAGGAAGGGTACTATGGAACGCGCGATCGTCTTCGGCTTTCTACTGCTGGCAGTCGGGGTGGCCACGGCGGCGGAGCTGCCACTGGTCGTCCGGCATCTCTCCGGCGCGGCCATCGAGGCCGGCGAGCCACCGCAGCCGGTATCGTGGGGCGTGCCGCTGCCGCGCGGCGCCGTGACAGCCGCGGGTCAGTTGCGTCTGCTGGACGTCGCCGGCAATCCGGTTCCCTGCCAGTTCGACCCCATGGCGACGTGGGACCACGGCAAGTCCCTCAAGTGGGTGCTGCTGTCGTTCACACTGGATCCGCAGCAAGCCCGGGGGCTGAAGCTGGTCTCCGGCTCCGGCGTCCCGCCGCCGACAACCGGCCCGGTGCTGCAGATCAGGGCCGAGGGTGACACCTATGTCGTCGACACCGGCGCGATGCACTGCTCCGTGCTGAAGGCAGGAGGAATGCTTGACTGTGCCGGGCCGCTCGTCGGGGGTGAGCCGCGGCAGTCCATCGGCGCGGCCGAGGCATATCTCGTGGCCACCGGGCCCCACTACCAGGGGCGGTTCGTGGCCGGTCCGGCAGAGATCACTCTCGTGCGCCAGGGACCGCGCACGGCCACCTTCCGCTGCGAGGGGTGGTACGAGCAGGAAGAGAAGAAGCTGTGCAAGTACATCCACCGTCTCACCTTCCACGCGGGCAGCCCCGTCGTCAAGATCTCGCAGACCTTCCTGCTGACCGAGGAGACCGGCACAGTCGCCTTCGCTGACATCGGGCTGAAGCTGCCGCTGGTGGGCGAGTGGGCCGGCCGTTTCGGCATGGACGGGCAGGTCGCGGCGGCACCGCTCATCGCCGGGGAGGGGGCACCCTATCTGCGCCAGGATGCCCCCGAGCATTGCCTGTATGTTGACCCGCGTGGGCAGCAGGAGGGCCGGCGGATGGACGGCTGGATGGCGCAGACCACGCAGGGGCGCAATGGCACGGCCGACACCTCGGTCGTGGTCGCCGTGCACGACGCGTGGCAGAACTACCCGCTGGAGCTCGGCCTGTCGCGCAAGGAGATGACCCTGCACTTGTGGCCCGCGCACGGCCGCGCCGACAACCTCCATCCCGTTACCCTCGATAACATCAACAAGCTGTGGTTCGTGCATGAGGGCAAGCTGCTGGACTTCACCGTACCCGCACAAGTGCACAGCTTCAAGGGCGAGGGCCCCGAGAACGACTACCGCTACGTTCGCTCGGCGAAGGTGGCCAACGCGATCGGCCTGGCGAAGACCCATGACTTCCTGCTGCTGCTGACCGCAACGGGTGACGCGACGGCCCACGCACGGGCCCTGGCACGGCAGGTGAACGATCCGCTCGTCGTCTCCCTCTCCGGCAAGGACATGTGCGCCACCGGGGCCTTCGACGACCTGTATCCCGCCGGCGACCCCCGGTTCGCCGCCATCGACAAGGGCATGCGCGACTTCTTCCTGGCCGAACGGCGTATGGAAGAGCTCTGCCAGAGCTGCGGCAAGTTCAACTGGGGCGATGGCCATACCAGTTGGCGCTGGGGGGAGCTGCGCTTCGACACGATCTACCGCACCTGGCGCAACACGCACCACGGAGCGCCGCGCGTGCCGTGGGTGCTATGGGCGCGGTCAGCCGACCCGGTGTTCCTGCAGTACGGCTTGCGCAACGCCCGGCACGTGCTCGACCTGGACTACTGCCACTACACCACCCCGGAGCTCGCGAAGCTCCCATATCCCGTCGGCAAGATCGCCGGGGCGCTCAATGACTACAAGGGCCTGGTCCACTGGCACAGCGGCAACCGCCTGTTCGACTATAACTCGATGACCGACTTCGCCCTGTGGTACAGCTTCGTCAGCGGCGACGACTGGGGGCTGGAGGTTGCCAAGCAGTGGGGTGACAGCGCCGTCGCGCACTTCACCTCGGCCGGCGGGCACCGCGAAGGCGCCGGCGTGTGCGATGCCCTGCTGACGCTGTACCTGGCGACATGGGACGAGAGGTACCTGACGCTCGTGCACCAGTATGCCACGGCGCTGATCAAGTCACAGCTTCCCGATGGGCGGATGCCGCAGTGGGAGAACTACGCCCCGTGGCTGGAGCGCTACGTCCGGCTGGTCGCGCCGGATGGCGAGGCCCCCGATGCCGAGAGGTATGCACGGGCCAGGGAGTGTCTGATCCGCTGGGCCGACGCGTACCTGGTCGGGCCGGCGGACGCCAGCGCCGAGCCTGGCCACGGCTGGGCCTACTACAACATCCTGGCCGCGGCCTACAGCGTGACTGCGGGCTCCCGGCCCGCGCAGGCGGAGAAGTACCTCGCGGAGGGGCTCGGCAACCTGCAGGCCATCGCTGACAACTGCTATGAGGAGCCGGGCAAGCCCTGGGCGGGCTACTGGCAGGGCGGGTCGCTGTGGGGCTACATCCAGCAACGCGCACCGTACTTGCTGGCGGCACTCGCACGGCACGACAAGCCGGTCTCCCCCTCCTATCCGGAGTTCGCGGTCTCGCAATGTGTGCTGCATCTGTACAGCGGGCCGGAGCAGACGCTGAAGCTGCAACTCGCGGGGACCTCCGCCGAGGCGGGCCGGGCGATCCTGCGCGGCCCGGACGGCCAGGAAGTCAAGCGCTGGGAGCTCCCGAAGGGGCCGTTTGAGGTGCGCGAGGAGACGCCGGTGCAGCCGGAGACGAAGTACACGCTGCGGATCGAGCCGGACACGATCATGGTGCGGGTGCCGGTGTCGAACCTGCCGGCCGAGGTGATGGAGCCCGGACCCGGCGGCATCAATGCCATGCGCGGCAGCCGCCTGTACTTCCTCGTGCCGCCGGGCTGCGCGCAGTTCACGGTCAAGGTGAGAGGGCGACTATGGCCGCAGACGCTGACGCTGTATGACCCGGAGGGGAAGCTGCTCGAGCGGCGGCAGTGGCAGGAGTTCGATGGGCCGAAGCCGCAGACCCTGACCATCAGACCGACTCCGCCTCAGCAGGGGAAGCTGTGGTGCCTGGCGCAGGGGCTGGCCAAGAACATGATCGTCACTTTCGACGCGGCCATCCCGCCCTATCTGGCCGGCCCCGACCCGGCCCGGTTCCGCAGCGACTGGTGAGCCCCCCCGTCGCCTCGCCGTCCGCCGTTCCGACCTCACCCCCCGACCCCATATGCTCCGAAGATAGGTGCACGCCCTCACCCCGGCCCTCTCCCGGGGGGAGAGGGAGTCCACCTCCCCGCCG
>CAZIWQ010000263.1:0-7891 GCA_964542355.1 uncultured Armatimonadia bacterium | reverse complement strand
CGGCCGCCCTCCGGGCTACAACGACCCGGCCAGTCGGCCCTGTGGCGCCCCTTTCCGGGTCGGTGCCAGACAAGCAGAATCATCCTTAACGCGGCACTAGAGACCCGGCCGAAACGGCCACTTCCGGCCGGGTCTCTAGCGCCAAGATGGCTGTGAGCGGCCTGTGCGAGCCTCTGAGCGTAGCGGCGCGGCCTCAGAACGACTCTCCGACCGCTATTCTAGGAACAGATCATCGTTCGATGATCTGTTCGTCCTCAGGGTCGAACGCGGGGCTGGTGACCACGATGACCTCCAGGTCGCCCGTCGCACGGTGGGGCGTGCCGGGCGGGATGTAGATGGCGTGGCCGGGCCGGACAGCCACGCGCTCGTCCCCCAGCTCGACCGTGCCCGCCCCGGCGAGGACGTAGTAGATCTCGGTTGTGCGAGCGTGGCGATGCAATTCAGCATCGGAGAAGTGGGTGACATGCAGCCCCACGGCCGACCCGTCGGCCCTCGTGATCAGGCGCGTGCTGTGCCCACAGGGGCACCGGACCGGGCAGACGTCGTCGTGGTGGCGGACGAAGGGGACTGCGGACTCCATGGGCGACCACTCCTTAGTCAGTCAAAGCTCAGCGGAAGCTCCACTCTATTACCCGTTTCACACCCAAGTTCGATGGCACCAGCCAGTTCAGCCACCTTGTAGCCATCTATGAGCGGCACCTGCATCGGCCCGCCGGTGCGGACGGCATTGAGGAAGTCGTTCATGACAATCGGGTTGTAGACGTTGCGCCCGAAGCTGTAGCGGTCCGGGCCGATGCTCTTCTCGTAGTTGGCCCGGCAGTCGGGGGAATGGTCGTTGCGCTCGGACTCGTGCGGCGGGTGGTGGTAGATCGCGAACTCACACCAGGGCGAGAAGGTGGCTGTGTAGTTCTCGGCATGCACGACGCAGTCGTGCCCTCCCACGTAGGCCACGCCAGAGTAGTGGAACGACCCGAGCGCCCCGCTCTGGAACTCGAGGGTAGCGATGACCTCGTCCGGTGTCACGTACTCCCAGTCCAGCCACTTGATACCCTTGGCCTGCACCGCGCTGACCTCTCCCCCCAGCAGCCGCATCGTGTCCAGGGCATGGCAGCAATGAAACGGGATCTGGGAGATGCGCAGCCGGAAGTTGCCCGGGCAGTTGTTCTGTACGTTGATGATCTCGGTCTCGACATGCGAGAACCACCGGTAACTGACGGCAAAGATGCGCCCGGGGTCGTGCTGCTCCATGTAGCGCCGCAGGGCGCGGAAGGACGCGGTGTAGCGGTGACACAGGCCCACGTGCACCCGCGCCCCCACCGCCTCCGCGGCCTGCAGCATCCGGTAGGCACCCTCCGCGGTCGGAGCGATCGGCTTCTCCAGGAAGATGGGTTTGCCCAGCGGCAAGGCCTGGTGGAAGGCCTGCGGGTGGGCGAAGGGATCGAGGCTGATCATGAGGGCCTCGACGGCCGTGGTCTCCAACAGCTCCTCGGCGCTGCCGCAGGCCCTCCCGCCATACCTCGCGGCGACGCTGTGCACCTTCTCCGCGACGACGTCGTAGGCGGCGACCACTTCGTACTCATTCTCGCCGTACAGCGAGTCCAGCAGTGCGCGCGTGCGGTTGCCACAGCCGTAGAGTCCGAGCTTCACGGGGTGCTTACCCATGGCTTGGCGTTCTCCTCGTGTTCGTGGGGTCGGCCGGTTGACTGCGGGGGCCCCGACAGCCTGCTGCCGGGTCCGCGAGCTCCGTCTCGCTCAACCGGGATTGCTCACAGGAGTTAGCCGTCGCGGCCACAGGCACCTCCACCGGGTGGTCGTCACAGTGCGGCGCTTGCCTGGGGTCGCGTCCTCGTGTACAATCGCGAGTGGAGTGCCTCCCGGGTGGCGCCAGCGCGCAGGGTCCTCATCTAGAGACCGGGCCGAAGAGGCCACTTCCGGCCGGGTCTCTAGCGGCGCGACGGCTGTGAGTGGCTTCTGCGGGCCTCTGAGCGTAGCGTCGCGGCCTCCGAACGACTTTCCGGCCGCTCTCCCAGGCGCAACCTCCGGGGTACCGGTGACCATGCACGACAGCAATGACCTGATCTGCGACGTGGCGGTCGTCGGTGCAGGGCATGCGGGCTGCGAGGCCGCGCTGGCCGCGGCACGTCTGGGCGCCGACACCCTCCTCCTCTCCCCCTCTCTCGATACCGTGGCCGCCATGCCCTGTAACTGCAGTATCGGCGGCCCTGCCAAGGCGCATCTCGTCCGCGAGATCGATGCTCTCGGCGGCGAGATGGCCCGGAACATCGACCGCACCTACACCCACATCCGCCTGCTCAACGGGTCGAAGGGCCCCGCGGTGCAGGCGTTGCGGGCGCAGGCTGACAAGGCGCTGTACCGCCGCGAGATGATGCGCGTACTTGAAGCCCAGCCTCACCTCCGGCTGGTGCAGGACACGGTCATCGACATCATCGCGGAGGCAGGAGCGGTCTGCGGGGTCACGTGCCAGAGTGGGCTGCGGGTGGGTGCCAGGGCGATCGTGGTTGCTACGGGGACGTTTCTCAACGGGGAGATCCACATTGGTGGGGAGCGTCTCGCCGCGGGCCGCGCGGGAGAGGCGCCCAGCACTGACCTGGGGGCTGGCCTGGCACGGCTTGGGCTGGAGCTACGGCGGTTCAAGACCGGCACTGTGCCTCGTGTGCTGTACCAGACGCTGGACTTTGAGGAGCTTGCAGTGCAGCCGAGCGAGGCGCGACCGTGGAGGTTCGCGCTCGAGCCTATCGCGAGGCCGTCACTCCCACTGCTCCCTTGCCACATTACCGCTACAAACCAAGCTACTCATGAAATATTGCGCCGCAATGCAAGCCGCTCAGCTCTCTGGTCAGGACGCATCGTGGGGGTTGGTCCGCGCTATTGCCCCTCGATCGAGGCGAAGCTGCTGCGGTTTCCCGACCGCCAGTCGCATCTAGTATTCCTCGAGCAGGAGGGCTGGGGGACGGAGGAGGTTTACGTACAAGGGGTCTCCAACAGCATGCCGGCGGAGGTGCAGCTCGCGATGCTGCACTCGATGGCCGGTCTGAGGCGCTGTCACATGACACGGCCAGGCTATGCCATCGAGTATGACTGCATCGACGCGCGGGCGCTCAACCACGAGTTGGGCTTTCCCGAGGTACCGGGGCTCTATCTGGCGGGGCAGATCAATGGGACCTCGGGGTACGAGGAGGCGGCGGCGCAGGGCCTGGTGGCCGGGGTGAACGCGGCGCGGTGGGTGCAGGGCAGAGACGGGTTCCGCCCGGGGCGAACGGACGGCTACCTTGGTGTGCTGATCGACGACTTGACGACGAAGGGGACGGATGAGCCGTACCGGATGCTGACTTCGCGCGCGGAGTTCCGGCTGTTGTTCGGCCAGGACACGGCCTGGCACCGGCTGCTGCCACTGGCGGCGCGGATTGGGCTGGTGGCGGCGGATCGGCTGGCTATCCTGGCGGAGGAGCGCCGGATGGTCGAGGCACAGCGGGCGGAGGTGGGGGAGGTGGGGGAGGAATGGCTGCGGCGGGCTCCCCTGTCGCCTGCGGCGCAGGCCTACGCACGGTCGCTCCGCGAGTATGACCCCTATGTCCGGAGAGAGCGGGTGCGGGTGCGACGATTGGCGGGACTGGAGCGGATGGTGATCCCGTCAGGGTTCGGGTACGCCGGGTTGCCGCTGCGAGCCGAGGCGCGGGAGCGGTTGGAGCGTGCGGCCCCACGGACCCTGGGGGAGTTGGCGGGGATCGGGGGCATCACGCCGGCGGACGTCGCGACGGTCCAGGCAGTTCTGACCCGAGGGATGGCGGCGGCCGCGTGTGCGGAGCGTGGCGGAGGCGAGGGGGGCGAGTGTTTCACGTGAAACGCATGCGGCACCCGGCTCCCGTCGCCGCGGTCGGAGCGCTGCCCTGACCGCGAGCCGTTGTCGTTGCCCCTATAGGGCGCGGGCCTGTACCGCGCCGCCGTTGCCGTCGGCGTGTCGTTGCCCTGGTCGTTGCCGTCGTCGTTGCCGTGGTAGGAGCGGTCCCCCGACCGCGAGCCGTTGTCGTTGCCCTTGTAGGGCGCGGGCCTGTACCGCGCCGCCGTTGCCGTCGGCGTGTCGTTGCCCTGGTCGTTGCCGTCGTCGTTGCCGTGGTAGGAGCGGTCCCCTGACCGCGATGGAGCGGCGCCAGCCAGCCGCCACGCGCACCATCGACGGCCCTCTCCTGCGATGCATACGCTCAGCCCGTACCGTTCGTCGTTCCCGCAGCTTCGCGCCCCACGATCGCGCTCAGGGGAGCGCTCCTACAACGTCAACGGCAACGGATCACGGCGGCGGGGTACAGGCCCCCGCCCTACACACGGCACGGCAACGGATGACGGCGGCGGGGCACAAGTCCCCGCCCGACAGACGGCACGGCAACGGATCACGGCAACGACGGCGGGGGCGTTGCGGACGTGCGACGCGTCCCCCACACCCGATGATGGTGCGGGCCGATACCCCAGCGAGGCGACACGTCATGCCCGTTTCACGTGAAACACCCTTCCCTCTCCCCCACCTTCCCCGCGAGATCGCCGTCATGCTCGACTCGCTGGCCGTCTGGACCGCTGAAAGGGCGTTCCCTCTGGGGCTCACAAACTACCGCACCCCCGATACGGTCCTCCGAGACGCCATCTTGCCCGCCCTCGCACTCTCGAACCTGCTTGGCGCCACACCGGTCGGCCCCTGGGCGGAGATCGGAGCAGGCAGCGGCGCCCTCGGTCTGGCACTGGCCCTCACCGCGCCTGCGGTCCACGTGGACCTCGTCGACCGCCGCCAACGGGCGGTGGACTTCATGGACCTGACCGTCCGCCGCCTCGTCGTCCCCAATGCCCGCGCCGTTCACCTCGACCTCCAGCCCCGCACGCGTACCGATCGCTGGGTAGGGGTCTGCTTCCGTGCGCTCGCGCAACCAGGCACTGCGCTTGCCCTTGCCGCCCGGCACGCCCGGCGCTGGATCTGTGTCTGGCACTCACCGACTGTCGCCGGCTACTCGACGCCTCCGGGCGGCTTCTCCGTTGCCAGCCAACAGGCAACGGTCTCCCCCAACCTCGTGGCAACACTCTATGCGCGAGGGTCTTGATTCTTTCGCGCTATGTGGATAAACTCGTGGATACTGTTTGGGACTCCCCCAAGGAGCGGTGATGCCGATGGCGCGGTGCCTGGCAGTCGTCAACCAGAAGGGGGGGGTCGGCAAGACGACTACCGCGGTGAACCTCGCCGCTTGCGGCGCGCTCGAGGGACTCCGCGTGCTGATCGTTGATACCGACCCTCAGGGCAATGCCACCAGCGGACTCGGCGTGGACCGGGGCGAGCTGGAGTCGTGCGTCTATGATCTCATGACCGACGAGGCCATGATGGACGATCCTGGCAAGAGCCTGGACCGCGTGGTGATCCATACCGGGGTCGAGGGGCTGGATCTCATCCCCGCGACCATCAATCTGGCCGGGGCGGATCTCACACTGGCCAGCGCCATCGCGCGCGACACGCGCCTGCGGCTGGCACTCCAGCCCGCGTTGGAGCGCTATGACATCATCCTGATCGACACCGCACCCTCGCTCGGGCTCTTGACCATCAACAGCCTCGCCGCCGCCAATGGGGCGCTCATCCCGATGCAGTGCGAGTATTATGCCCTGGAAGGCCTCACGCAGCTCTTACGCATCATCCACCTCGTCCAGTGCCAGATCAACCCCTCCCTCGTCGTCCACGGCGTCGTCCTCACCATGTACGACGGCCGTGCGCATCTGTCGGAGGACGTCGCCGAGGAAGTCCGATCGGTGCTGGGGAGCAAGGTGTACCAGCGCGCAATCCCGCGCAATGTGCGGTTGGCCGAGGCTCCGAGCTTCGGGAAGCCCGCGGTTGTCTGGGATCCGGCCTGTCGTGGCTCAAAAGCCTATTGGGACCTGTTCCGGGAGGTGTTCCCACGTGCGCAGACGCAGCCTGGGGAAAGGCCTGAGTGAACTGATGCATGGCGAGACCCTTGCGCAGAGCCGAGCCGTCATTGATGTCCCCGTCAACCGGCTCGCACCCAATCCCCGCCAGCCGCGGATTGATGTCGATGGCGACAAGCTCGAAGAGCTAACTCTGTCCGTCGAGGCACACGGTGTCCTCCAGCCGATCCTCGTACGACTCGTCGACGGTGACTACGAGATCATCGCGGGGGAGAGGCGGTGGCGTGCTGCCCAGCGTGCGGGGCTGGAGGCGGTCCCGTGTATCGTGCAGGACATGTCGGACGAGGAGTCACTCCAGGTTGCCCTGATCGAGAATCTCCAGCGCCAGGACCTGAACGCGGTGGAGGCGGCGCGTGGGTATCGGCGGCTTGTCGACGACTTCGGTCTGACGCAGGAGCAGCTCGCCACCCTCATCGGCAAGAGCCGCTCAGCCATCGCCAACACGCTCCGCCTCCTCGACCTCCCACACCCGGTGCAGCAGGCCATTCAGAACGGCCGTATCAGCGAGGGGCATGGCCGAGCCCTGCTCGGGCTGGGAGCCGATGACAGCCGGATTGTCGAGCTATGGGGGACGGTGGAAGATCGTGGCCTCTCGGTGCGGGATACCGAGCAGCTTGTGCGCGAAGCCGTAGCACCACCGGACGAGCCGGCGATCCCGACTCCGGCAACGCGCGAGCACGTCGACCCGAACCTCCAGGACGTCCAGGAGCGCGTCCAGCGGGCGCTGGCGACGAAGGTCATGATCCGCCGGAATGCCCTAGGTGGGGGCAGGTTCGAGATCGCCTACCATGACCCCGGTGAATTCGAACGTTTGCTCGATCTCCTACTGTCGCTCGGGTGAACGCGGGACCGCGGGAAGACGGCAAGACGGCTACGGCCGAGCTGACCACGGAACACACGGAAGACACAGAAACGGCAGAAGCGTGGGGCGAGGAGGGGGCAGGAGCGGGGGAGAGGCGAGACGGCGACGGTGAGGACGGTAACGGCGGCGGGGTCCCGCCCTGCGGGACCCGCCCTACAGATGGCACGGCAACGGGGGATAAACTGAGACAGGGGCTCTATCGTGACGGAGTAGGTCTTTTCGGGACAGACATGTGTCTGGGAGCCGCGGCCCCGCCTCGCGGGCGGGGTGGCTGGCCGGGAGCCACACCCCGAGTGGGGAGGTGACTGGCAGCGCCCGGTGCTGCGGACGGCGGCGGCTGCAGCGGCGGGGGGGGCTGCGGCGGCGGCACAGCCTGCGACACGGCGCCCTTCACGACTCGGAACTGGCACCTGCCCAGCGGCTGCGCCTCGCTCCCGTAGGACACAGTGGCCTCGTACGTGCCGGGAGGGAGCGCTTTGCCTTTCCCCGCGCCGATCCAGCCGTACCCGGTCCCCTTCTCACCCTTCGCCGTCACCGTTCGGCGAGCCGGCGGGAGTTCGTGCCCCTCGCAGTACCACCGTACGACGAAGCCGGCTCCTACGTCGGCGCCGTCGAACTGGAACAGCACCCAGATGCGGTCCGTACCGCCAAACACGGTCGTCTGTCCGGTGATTCTCCCCTGAGCGTCGACCCCGCGACCGCAGGCGACGGTGGGGACCGTGGTCTGCTTCGCGGGTGGCTCCGGCTGAGCGAGGATCGCTCGCGCGTCGGGAGAGGTCACGAACGATCCGCGGGCAATGCGTGACTTGCCGTGCCTGACCTCGAACTCGCCGACCCCTGCCCCGAGGGCGGCCTGGCCCGGGATGGTGCACAGCGCGCGCAACAGGGGAGCCGCCCCCCGGCCTCCGGGGACCGGCTCCACCGCGACGGGGCCCATCAGCTTCCCGTTCCACCACCACGTGGCCCTGGCGTCGGCAGCCTTCATATCCCTCGGCAACTCGCAGAAGGCATAGACGACGGGGGTCTCCGCGGGCAGGAGGGGGCCGGTGGCGATGGGGG
>CAZIWQ010000262.1:0-7902 GCA_964542355.1 uncultured Armatimonadia bacterium | reverse complement strand
CGGTCTGGGCTCAGGATGACAGGCACCCGGAACGACGCGAAAAGCAGCGGCGTCGGGACGCTCGACCTACGCGGCGGCCGCGCACGACGCGGGCATTCTGGGGACACCATACTCAATTCCCGGACCTACGCAAGCCCCAGGCCCCCAGAGCGGCGAATTGAGTATGGTGTCCCCAGAATTAGCTCTCCCCCGGCTCTTCCCGCCCGAGGATCGCGTCGCGGCGGTTGCGCAGCTTGTCCAGACCCAGCTCCCGGCGCTGCTCGTCGTGCTTGTTGTTGAAGTCCCCGTTCGACTGCAGCCGCGCCGCCAACGCGTACGTCTGCCCAAAGTCCCCCACGTTGTCGTGCTTGAGACTCTTGTAGTGGCACCGAGCAAACGCCAGCGCCGCCCCCGTCCCCGTCTCCCCGTAGGAAGAGTCCCCCACCGACAGGATCATCGCCTTGGCCTCTTCCCGGACCGTCGCCGTGATCTCGCTGTTGATCCACTCGTAGCCATAGTTGGCGCTGTAGTAGCGGGCGATGTCTTCGGCACGCGGGACGAGGTTCGGGTCAGTCGCCAGCGCGAGGCGGATCATCATCCGCAGGAAACGGCGCTCGTCCTCGGCGTGGCGGGTGAACACCAGCCACTGCTTGCCGCAGACGAACTTCGTGTAGACGCGCTCCGCCGCGGTGCGCGCCGCGGCGTTCATGTTCAACTGGTTGCAGATGCGGTCGGTATAGCTTTGCATCTCATCGACGCGCAGCTTGATCGTCTGCATGGCGAGGCGGTTCTTCTCATCGAACTTGGCTGGTTTGGCTGGTGCCGACATACGTCTTCCCCCAGGCATTGGGCAGTGATTGCGTTACAGATCTCAGTCTTCGCCCGCGTTGCAGCACTACACGGCCTCACAGCGGGTCTTCTCGCGCAGTGCTCTCTTTCTCAGGATGTCCTCGCGTCGGTGGCGGAGGCGATCCAGGCCGAGGCGCTTGCGCCACTCATCGTGGTAGTTCCCGAACTCACCGTGGAAGCTCAGAGCGGACGCCGCGGCGGAGATGTCACCAAACCGGCCCACGTTGCGCAGCCGGAAGCTCCGATAGTGGAACTGGACATAGGCCATCGGTCCGGCACTGGAGATGTCACCGAACGAGGAGTCGCCGGCCGCCAAGATGACCTGGGCAATCTCCCCGCGCACCTGTTGGGTGATCTCGCTCGTGATCCACTCGAAGGCGTAGTTGGCGGTATAGTAATGGGCGACCTCGCGGACCTTCGGGGCGAGCGTGGGGTCGCTGGCCAGCGCGAGGCGCACCATCATCCGCACGAAGCGCCGCCGGGTATCATCCCGCCACCACGCCAGGCGGAGGCGGATGAGCCAGCGGTCGGCAATGACCGCCCCCTCCCGGGCCTCCCGCGTCATGCCCAGCCGCCCACACAGCTCCTCCGTCCAGGCCTCGAGCTCGTTGAGCCGCTGCCGAATGCCGAGTACCGCAGTCGAGTTCGCCTTGGTATAGTCGTTCTCCTTCGCTTCTACCATGCCGACCACTCCTCCCTACCCGATGGTGCACCCCGGCCCGGTGTCCTGAGCGCCCGTCCCGCGAAGCGCGACAGCGGAGGATCTGCTGTGCAGGCACTTCTCAGCCAGACGCGCTCATTCGTCGCTGCGGCTTGTGCGCAGCCGCACGTGCTCCTGAGGATGGCGGCGACGAGGAGGCGTGCGGCCGCTCTCGGCAAGTCAGCCGCGGCAACCGCGGCGGCTGCGCAGCCGCGCCTCATCTGTCCTGTCAGCCAAGCGGGAAGGGCGGTAAGTGCTACCCACTGTCGGGTGGCGCACTCACTCGGGGAGTGCCCGGCCTAGCGACGACTCGGGGAACAGAAGATGATGAATGAGCGCTACAATCGCAGCTAGCGCATAGATGATGGTCCCGACTACTAGAACGCTGCCGAAGCCGAATAGTTTCGCGAGCGCCATGGCACTGACGGAGCCCACCACCGAGGTGACACCGTTGAGCCCCCACATCCAGGGCACTAGATCGCGGGCCCACCCGCCAACAATGCGAATGCCGGTGGGGAACGGGGTCCCCATCACGAAGCCGAGGGGGATGAGCATGGCCATGGCGACCGCGCAGCGGAGCCGGATGTCGCAGGCGAGCGTGGCGTGGACGATGAGCGGGTGGAGCCAGGAGACGGCCAGGGCGCCGAGGGCGACGACGAAGGCCGCCCCCGCGGCCCGCAGTACCAGGCCGCGGCCCTCGGGCCACGACTGACTCCACAGGCTCCCCAGGCCGCCGCCGAGCAGCAGCGAGAACAGGATCACCGACAGCGTCAGCACGGGGTAGCCCAGGTACAGGACGAGGCGTTGTGTCAGCACAACCTCCACGAGCATGAACCCGATGCCGAGCAGGCAGAAGTAGAGCGCCGCCCCCGTCAGCGTGACCGCCCCGGGCACGCCCGCCGCCCGGCGCCGGCTTGTCCCGACGATCACGCCTGCCGTCAGCACGACCATCAGGCCGATGGCCACCCACAGGAACCGCACGAGCTGCGCCGGCACGCCAACACTCATGTCCACCACGAACGGGCGGTCATCGGTGCAGGGCGAGAAGTCGACGCGCCTGTCGTCCGGGGCCCCCTGCCACTGGTTCCAGCGGGCGACGAACTCGTCGTCGCTGAGGCCCTTCTGCGTGAGCAGCGGGAACGGCGCCGGCTCGAACACCGTGGGGAAGAAGACCGGGTCCAGCCCCATCGCGATCGTGTTGGTGGCAAGCTGCCGGCTGCGGGCCGCCGTTACCGGGCGGGCCGTGACCACCAGCATGTAGCGGTAGGGCCCGACGCCCATCAACATGCGCGGGACACTGACCATGTACACCTGCTTGAACGCCTCGCGCCGTGGCGTCCCCCGATGCTCCAGTGCGGCGACGGCGGTCAGCATGGTCCGCATCAGCACCAGCGGGTTCTGGCAGACGAAGGCGATGGCCCCCCGGTCGGTGAGGTGGCTGAGGAACTCGTCGAACGCCTCGACGGTGTGGATGTAGCTCTCGACCAGTGCCAGACTCGAGCTGGTCGTAGTCGCGGTCTTGGTGAGGGCCATGTAGATCAGGTCGTAGCGCTCGCGGCTACGGCTGACGAAGCTGCGGCCCTCATCGACCCGCAGCTTCACACCCTCGATGTCGTAGATGTGCCCGGTGAAGTCGGAGTATTTGCGGACCAGGCGCGGAATCGAGGGGTTCACCTCGACCCCGTCGATCTTCCGGGTCCCGACCGCTAGCGCCAGCAGCACATCGAGGCCGCCGCCCGGGCCGATCAGCAGCGCCGAGTCGGGACGCTGCTCATAGAACGCCACGAACCCGATGAAAGCGGTCAGGCGGTCCATGATCTTGCGCAGGTTCCCGTCGAACTTGATCATGTTCGTCGGGACCTCGCCGTCGGTATAGACGAACAGGTCGTCAGTACCCTTGTTCGACACCACGTCCGTGCGGGCGAAGGCGTTCCATTCCGTATCCACGATCTTGGCGCCCACGCGGGGGTCCCCCAGCTCCTGGTAGAGCGGCTTGGCGCTGGGGTCGTTCGACAAGGGCATGACGGGGAGGTTGATGAGTGCGCCGCCGCGGTTGCAGAAGACGAGCGCGAGCGTGGCGAGGGTGACCGCGGCCGGCACTGCCGCCAGCCGGATGCGGCCCTGGGTGACGGCCAGCACGAACGCGCCCAGGCCCACCACCGCGCCCCACACCATCCCGGCGTTGATGCCGCCCAGGAGTTGGAGCGCACCAATGACGAGGAAGCTCCCCAGTGCGGCCCCGACGAGGTCCGCCGAGTAGAGGTTGCCCCCCTCGCGCGAGTGCCAGGCGAAGGCGTGGCTGAGGAAGGCGCCGGCGGCCAGGAACGGTGGCAGGCAGATGGCTGTCACAACCCACATCGAGGTGAGCTGGGCCGACAGGGGTGTCGCGAACAACAGCACAAACGCCAGTGGGGTCAGCGCCGCGGCGAGGCTGCCACAGACTACCAGGATGGCCACCGGCGCGGCCCGGCGCAGGACGGTCTTGCGCAAGCCGAAGTCCAGGAGCCCCCCGAGCCCGAGGCCACAGGTCGCCAGTGAGATGGCCAGGAACACGAAGTGGAAGCGGAGCAGGACGGAGAACGCCCGCGTCAGCGAGACTTCGAGGCCGAGGGCCGCCATCGCCACCGTGAAGACGGCGAGCAGGAGCGCCCAGTGGGGGCGCACGGTTGTCGGGGGGTGCATGTCGTCTGCCACAGCCAACCGAGCCTTTCATGGGAAGTGCCGGCGCATGGGTGCGCCGGCCGGATGAGTGCCAGGCGAGCGCTAAGTGGCACGCCGCGGGTGCCGGCGCTCAGGACTGCTCGGCGACCGGCGCCGCGGCGTCCGCGCCATCCCCCGCGGCCTGTGCGCCCTCGCCGGTCTCTCCCGCGGCCTCGTCACCGACCCCGGCCGGCACCCATTGGGTCTTCTCGTCGGGAGTGAGGTTGCGCGTATTGCGGCACTTCGGGTATCCCTCGCAGCCCAGGAACGGGCCGCGCCGGCCGAAGCGGACCAGCAGGTGCTTGCCGCACTTGTCGCACTCGATGTCGGTCGCGATCGCCTTGGGTCGCGGCGCCTTCTCCCCGTCGAGCGGCCGCGTGAACTTGCAGGTCGGGTAGCCGCTACAGCCCACGAAATCACGTCCGCCCCGCCCCTGTCGCACCACGAGGTCCTTCCCGCAGTCCGGGCACTGCTCCCCGGTCAGTCGCGGCTCGACCTTGCGCACGACATCGCTCAGCAAGTCGCGAGTGTACTTGCACTCCGGGAAGTTCTCGCACCCGGCGAACTTGCCGAAGACGGAGAAGCGCTCATAGAGCTGTCCGCCGCACTCCGGGCACATGTCGCCTTCGAGGGCCCGGGGGGGGGCTGCCTGCGCCGCCTGCAGCCGCTCGTTGAAGGGATCGTAGAACGCGCGGAGTAGCTCCACCCAGCGCCGTCCCCCCTGCTCGACATCATCCAACTCCGCCTCGACCCGCGCCGTGAACTCCACGTCGAGGATCTCGGGGAAGTGCTCGGCGAGGTAGTCGTTGACGGAGAACCCGAGAGGCGTCGGGATGAACTGGCGCTTGTCCATGCGCACATACTTGCGCTGGCGAAGGGTCTCGATGATACCGGCGTAGGTGCTGGGGCGTCCGACTCCGTTCTCCTCCAACTCGCGCACCAGCGTCGCCTCCGTATAGCGCGGCGGGGGCTTGGTGAAGTGCTGGTCGGCGGCGACGTCCAGTGCGCGCAGGGCCTCAGCTTCGCGCAGATCGGGCAGGGCGTTCTCCTCGTCCTCATCTTCGTCGGGCTTCATTACCGCGAGGAAGCCGGCGAACTTGATGACCGACCCCGTGGCGCGCAGGCCGTACGGGCCGGCGGTGATCTCCACGCTGGTCTGGTCGACGACGGCGGCGGCCATCTGGCTGGCAATGAACCGCCGCCAGACCAGCTCATAGAGCCGGTACTGGTCATCATCCAGGTATGGGCGCAGGCTCTCGGGGGTGCGCTCGACGTAGCTGGGGCGGATCGCCTCATGGGCGTCCTGGGCGCCGGGTGCCTTCTTGCCAACGGCCCCCGGGCCGACCTGGTCGGGACCGTAGGTGGCCTGGATGAACTCCACCGCGGCGTCGCGGGCCTGTTGCGCCACCCGCGTCGAGTCGGTACGCATGTAGGTGATCAAACCGACGGTGCCATCGGGGGTGGCGACGCCCTGATAGAGCTGCTGGGCGACGAGCATGGTCTTGCGGGCCGAGAAGTTGATGGTGTTGGCAGCCGCCCGCTGCAGCGTGCTGGTAATGAACGGGGGCAGCGGATTGCGGCGCCGCTCGCGGCGCTGGATCGACTCGACAACGTAGGGGAGCCGGCGCAGCTCCTCCGCCATCGGCTGCGCCTGCTCTGCGGCGGTCAGGGCGAGATCCTCGCCGTCACGCGTGCGCAGCTCCGCCCGGAACGGGGCCTCGCGGTCAAGCGGGGTGAGGGTGGCGGTGACGGACCAGTATTCCACCGGCACGAACGCCGCGACCTCGCGCTCGCGGTCGCAGATAAGCTTGAGCGCCGCCGACTGAACGCGACCAGCACTCAGTGCCGCCCGGTTCCCGCGGCTGGAGAGCTTGTCCCATAGCAGCGGGCTCAGCATGTAGCCGACGAGGCGGTCGAGCACCCGGCGCGCCTGCTGCGCGTTTACGCGGTCGATGTCGATGGACCGCGGATGCGCGAGCGCCTCGCGGACCGCGGTCTCGGTGATCTCGTTGAACTCGATGCGCTGGGGATCCTGCAGGCCCAGCGCCTCGGCGAGATGCCACGCGATGGCCTCGCCCTCGCGATCGGGGTCAGAGGCGAGGTAGACGGCATCGACCGACTTGAGCGCCTTCTTCAGCTCGGCCAGCGTCTTCTTCTGCTTGGGGCTGGTCGTGTAGGAAGGCTCGAACTCGTGCTCGACGTCCACCGCCATCTGGTTCTCCGGCAGATCGCGCACATGTCCCAGCGAGGCGAGGAGCGTGTATTCGCTTCCCAGGAAGCGGGACAGGGTCTTGGTCTTGGTCGGCGACTCGACAATGATCGCAGCCTTACTCACACCACATACACTCCGGCACTCGAGGGCCGCGGGGCCCTGATGATTGGGGTATTGGACGCAAGTCCGCGCCGACCGGCCAGGTGGCCGACCTGCGCGCCGCGGCGCAAGGCGTCGCGACGGTCACAGCGGGCGACGGGAGACCCGGCCGCTCAGAGTCTCACAAACGTGCTTCCGGGCAGGCGACGCACCAGCCCCTTCATCTCCAGGATCATGAGGCCGGCAGCGACCCTGGCCGCCGCCAGTGCACAGCGGCTGACGACCTCATCCACGTGTCGCGGCTGATACGAGAGGGCCTCCACGATCGCCTGTTCGTCGGACGACAGGTTCTGTGGCGGGGCCGGGTGCCGCTCAGGCACCGCTCGCAGCAGGATACCAAGCCCCTCAACGACATCTTCGGCGAACTCGACAAGCTGCGCCCCGTCGCGGATGAGGGCGTTGGCACCGCGGCTCTCGGGGCGGGTCACGTCGCCGGGGACTGCGAAGACCTCGCGGCCCTGCTCCGCTGCCAGGCGGGCCGTGATCAGGGCCCCACTGCGCGCCGGGGCCTCGACCACGATCACACCCAGGCTCAGCCCGCTGATGAGGCGGTTACGCGCCGGGAAGCGCTCGCGCAGCGGCTCGGTGCCGAAGGCGTACTCGGTCACCACCGCCCCCGCGTCGGCAATCGCGCTCCGTAGCTGCCGATGGGAGGCGGGGTACGTGATGTCCGGCCCACTGGCCATCACCGCGATCGTGCGCCCCCCGGCCTCCAGTGCCCCCTCGTGGGCTTCCCGATCGATGCCCAGGGCCATCCCGCTGACAATCGTGAAGCCGCGTCGTGCCAGGTCTCCTGCCAACCGGCGCGCCACCGACATGCCATACGCCGTCGCCTTGCGAGTGCCGACCACCGCGACACTCAGATCGTCGCGCGACTCGCAGCCCCCCTGCACGTAGAGCAGCGGGGGCGGATCATCGATGTTCTTGAGCAGGGCCGGGTAGTCGTCGGACAGGTACGCAACGGGCGTGACCTGGTGGGCTTCGCACTGCTCGCGGATCGCGCCGATGTCGGTCTCGCGCTGGGCCGCCCGCAGCTTCGTCACGTGGGCCGCGGTGATCCCCGCCACACCCACCAGCTCCGCGGCGGTGGCTGCCAGCACCCGCTCGGCCGACCCGAGGGCGCGGAGCAGCCCGATCTGGCGGCGGGGCGACAGGCCGCTTGTGTTCAGCACCATCGCGGCGTCGGTTTCACGGCTCCCAGTCTCATCCACAGCGCCCAGCGCCCTCCGATGTGCTGGTGCCCACAAAAAAGACGGCAAGAGACCCGGGGTCCCCTGTCGTCGACCGATCTCCTGGCGCGCCC
>CAZIWQ010000261.1:6010-7934 GCA_964542355.1 uncultured Armatimonadia bacterium | reverse complement strand
CCACAACATAGTGTACAATGCCCACGGTGTCAAGTGTGGGCAAGCACCAGCCCGGGGGGAGAGGGAGTCCACCTCCCCGCCGTCGGGGAGGAGCCAGCCTGAGGGTGTCGCAGCCGTTCCCCCTCTCCCTCCGGGAGAGGGTTGGGGTGAGGGCGCGTCGTTGCCATCCCTGTGATCTTCGTCGTTCCTGGGTGCCGGAGAACCCGGCATGACGACTCCGTTCCGGAGAGGCTTGGCGGACGCCGGCGCGAAGCGCCGACAGCGTCCGCGGGGGAACGACAACGTCCGACGGCGGCGTGTCACGCGTTCCGGTGCCCACCTGCTGACACCCCCTCTCCGGGACGGAGAGGGGGCCGGGGGGGTGAGGCTGGTATGGCGCATGCCAACGTCGGCAGGTAGCCGCTGACAACGGCCCTGACGAGGCTTGAGGGTTCTGCAGACGACGACGGCAACAGCAACACCGGCGCTAGCGGTGCGTGGGGAGTGAGAGAGCGCCACTGACCTCGCGAGGCTGCCAGCCATGAGACGGCACGACAGCAAGCTCCCGGCCCCCGTGCAGCAACCGCCAGTCTCCTCCCCCGTCCTCGACCTGTTCCGGCAGCATCCTGCGACCGTCATGTTGGCGTGCTTCTTCCTCTCCGGGGCCACCGGCCTGGTGTACGAGGTCGTGTGGTCGCGGCGGCTCACCCTCACGTTCGGCGCCACGGTGCCGGCGGTGAGCACGGTACTCGCCGCGTTCCTCGGGGGCCTCGCCCTCGGGAGCCTGATCTGTGGGCGCCTCGTCGACCGCCGCAGTGACCCCCTCCGGCTGTATGCCTTGCTCGAGGCCGCCGTCGGCCTGTTCTGCTTCGCTACCCCCTGGCTGTTCGTCCTCGTCGAAGCGGTCTATCTGCACCTCCATCCCGCCCTTGCGGGGCACATCTGGGCACTGCGCCTCGTGCGGTTCGTGCTCTGCGCCGGGGTGCTGCTCATCCCCACCGCGCTGATGGGCGGCACGCTGCCGGCGCTCAGTCGGGCGCTGGTGGTGGAGGACAACGAGCTCGGGAGGCGCATCGCCGCATTGTACGGGATCAACACCCTCGGTGCCGTCGTCGGCGCTGTCGGCGCCGGGTTCCTCCTGATCCCCGCAATCGGCCTGCAGAGCACAATCTACCTCACCGCGGTCGTGAACCTCGCCATCGCGATGGTGGCCTTCGCCCTGCACATGGCGCAGCCGCCGGTAGCGGTGGCCGCTGACGGGCCGCGCGCCGTGGCGCCATCGCCGGCCGGGAACGCCTACCGCGCGCTACTCGTGGCGTATGGGCTGTGTGGCGCCGCCTCGCTCATCTACGAGGTGGGCTGGACGCGCGTGCTCGCGCTGGCCTTCGGCACCTCCACGTACGCCTTCAGCGCGATGCTGGCCGCGTTTCTCGCCGGCATCGGCGTGGGCAGCCTCGTCCTGGCCTCCTCCCGTCGCTTCTCGGTTGACCGGCTGCGCGAGCCCCTCGTGTGGTTTGGGGTCACCGAGGTGCTGATCGGCTTCTCGGTCACTCTCCTGACGCCGGTGCTGGACCGCCTGCCGTTCGCCTTCCTCGCCCTGTTCCGGTGGATCGGGCCACGCTTCTGGGCCCTGCAGTTTGCCGAGCTGGGTGTGGCGCTGTGCGTGATGCTCCTGCCCGCGGCCCTGATGGGGTTCGCATTCCCGCTCGTGACCCGCCTGGCCACTGAGAGCGTGGGGGTGCTCGGCCGGCGGCTCTCCGTCGTCTACGCGTGGAACACCTTCGGCACGGTGGTCGGCTCGTTCGCGGCCGGCTTCATCCTCATCCCCGGCCTGGGAGTGAGGCATGCGCTGGCGGTGGGTGTGGCCCTCAACGTGCTGGTCGGGGTCGGGTTCCTGGTCGCGGCGGGGCGGCGCGCCCCCCGGCTGGCCGCCGGTGGCTATGCG
>CAZIWQ010000261.1:0-6000 GCA_964542355.1 uncultured Armatimonadia bacterium | reverse complement strand
GTCCTGGCCGTGGCCGCCTGGCTCGCGCTGCCGGAGTGGGATCAGGCCGTCCTCTCCAGCGGGGCCTACATCTACCCCGGCTTCTACCTGGACGGGCCGGCGCGCGCCCGCATGCGTGAGAAGGAGATGCTCTACTACAACGACGCCCTTACCGGGACGATCAGTGTCACCCGGGTGCGCGGCCGGCTCCAGGGGAAGGACCTCGTGAGCCTGCAGATCAACGGCAAGACTGATGCCTCCACCGGCGATGTCAGCACCCAGCTCTTGCTGGCACACCTGCCGGCACTGCTGCACCCGGCGCCGCGCTCGGCACTCGTGATCGGGCTGGCGAGCGGCTGCACGCTCGGTGCGCTCGAGCGCCACCGCGAGTTGCAGAGCATCGACTGTGTCGAGATCGAGCCGGCGATGGCGCACGTGACCAGCTTCTTTTGCGACATCAACCGCGACTGCCTGCGCGACCCTCGCGTGAACCTGGTCCTCGATGATGCCCGCAACTTCGTGCAGGTGACCCCCCACCGCTATGACCTCATCACCTCGGAGCCCTCGAACCCGTGGATTGCGGGCGTGGCGAACCTGTTCACGCGCGAGCACTTCCGCAACTGCCGGGCCCGCCTGACCCCGACCGGCGTGTTCTGCCAGTGGATCCCGCTGTACAACCTCAGCCCGGGCGACCTGCGCTCCATCGCGGCGACCTTCCGCGATGTGTTCCCCACCGCCACGCTCTGGATGTTCCCGGAGCTTGCGACCGATGGGTTCCTGATCGGAACGCTTTCCCCGCAGGCGCTGGATGTGCCGCGGCTGGCGGCCGGCTGCGCCCGGGCGGGGGTGCGGGCTGACCTGCAGGCCGCCCGCGTGCACGATATCTGGGACTTCCTGGGGGGCTGTCTCTACGGCCCGGAGATGATGACGGAGATCTCTCGCGAGGCACCCCTCAACACCGATGACTTCCCACTGCTCGAGTTCTCGGCGCCGACGAACCTGCACAGCGGCATCGCCCGGCTGACCCTCGTCCGCGTGCTGGAGCTGGCCCGGACCAGCACCCCGCCGTTGACGCGCGGCGGGGCGACGTGCACCGAGGGGTACCGGACGGAGCTGCTCGGGCTGGTAGTGGGGCGACAGTGGGGGAGCCCGCGCGACGAGGGGTTCACGGTCCGGCGCACTCCCGAGGAGTTCCTCACCGGGCGGCCGGAGGCGGGCATACGGCCGGCGGCGACGACGACGTTCGTGAGCGCCACCGGTGAGCGTGAGGTCCGTGCCCGCCAGGAAGGGAGCCTCCCGGGGGAGGGCGCCCCTGCGGAGCCCACCGGGGCACCGAGCCGACGGTTGCAGGTGTCCGGTCACGAAGTCAGGGTATGGGACCGGCCGGACCAGCCGGCGGGCGCCTCCTGGGTGGCGCAGTGGACCTGCCCCCAGCGCGGGCGCGTATTCACCGTGATCGCCCGGGAGGGGCCATCATCACCTACCGCCGCCGCCGAGGCCCTATCGCAGGTGCGCTGCGAGCACTAACGGAATTGTGGAGCTGAACCATCACTTCCTCGCCAATTACTACCGCAGGGAGGCTGCCGACGGTGAAGACCACCTCGACTGACGAGCGCAGCTACCACTCCATCTATGAAGTGAGGCAAGCCTTCTTCCCACGAGCACAGGCGCGGAAGCTCAGCACCCAGGACGGCACGTCCATTCCCGAGTATGACACGCACATCGTGGAGGAGACGCTCCATCGGATACGCGAGCGTTTCCTTCGCCCCGCCGGGAAGTGCGGCGGCCCAAGTGGGGATGGCAGATAGCCACAGTAGACGAACAGCCTCACCCAGGTCCTGCGACGCACGCGGCTCGTGCCCACAGAGGCTGCGAGTCGTGGGTCGCAGGGCGCCGCCTGCGGACCGGCCCTGACACCTGGTGGCACTGATCATCCCGTCCGCGCTTGCTTGGGCTCTCGTCCTGGCAGTGGGCCTCACCTCCCCAGCAGCTCCTGCACCCTCTCCAACGTCGGGATCCCCGTCCGCCCTCCCAGCGCGCGGCACTTGAGCGCCGCCACCGCCGACGCAAACCGCAGGTTCTCCGCGAGGCCGTACCCCCGGGTCAGCCCATAGGCGAACGCCCCGTGGAACACATCCCCGGCTCCGGTGGTGTCCACGACGGGGTCGACGGGGAAGGCTGGCTGGAAGAGCGCTTCCCCCTCGACAAAGGCCACCGTCCCCGCCTCCCCACGCGTGATGACAACGGTGCGCCCGAGCCGCCGGTGGAGTGCCTCCCCGGCTTCCAGGGCGTCCGCGACTCCGGTTGCGGCCATGGCGTAGCCCTCGGGGAGGATGGGATAGTCGGCGGCCTGGAGCAGGGCCTCGTCATGCGGGCCGGGACGCTCGAGGTCGAGCACCACGGCGATGCCGGCCTCACGTGCCCAGCTCCCGGCCTGAGCCGCCGCAACTGCATGATGGGAGCCAATCAGCAGGCAGCGGCAGTCGAGCAGGGCCTCCCGGTCGAGCTCTCCCGCGTCGAGCTTGCCCATGGTACCGGGCTTCCAGAAGATGGTGCGCAATCCGCTCCCCGCTTCGACGACACAGAAGGCGAACTGGCTGGTCTTGCCGGGGGCAACCTCGAGATGGGCGATGTCCACGCCCTCGGCGCGGAACTCGGCGATGCACTTGGCCCCATACTCGTCGTCACCCACGCGGCCCCAGATCGCGGCGGCACCGCCCAACCGGGCGACGGCGACGATGCCGGTCGCCGTCGGGCCACCCCCCTGCTCCAGGAGCTCGGCCAGCTCGGCCTTCTCATTGGGCGCCGGGTAGTGGCCGACGGTGGCGACCAGGTCCCAGCAGACGCAGCCGAGACCGATGACATCGAAGTGCGCCGGGCGGTGCTCCGCCCCGGCGCCGGGAGAGGTACCTGTTGCGCGTTCCATGGACCGATATTCCATCACGGCCCCCTGTGACCTGCCCGACAGGTCGACACCGGCGCGGCGAGGTCCTCCAGCCGCCGTCTGCCGTGGGCGTCCGCCGTGGTAGGAGCGCTCCCCTGAGCGCGACGGGGCGCCACTCACCAGCCGCCACGCGCAGGGCATACGGCCCCCCTCCCACCAGGCTGCTCGCCTGCCGGTCTCGTGCGTCATCGCCGTTGCCTTCCGCCGCCCGGACGCTCCGACATTGACAGGCTGCCGGCGGCGTCAGTATCATCATAGAGACCCGGCCGAAAAGGCCACTTGCGGCCGGGTCTCGAGCGGCGAGATGGCTGTGAGTGGCTTCCGCGGGCCTCTGAGCGTAGCGGCGCGGCCTCAGAACGACTTCTCGGCCGCTCTGCCGGAGGCGGGCCGCAGACCTCGCGCTGTTCCCCGGGGCCATTCACACCCGCGAGACACGGGTGCGATCCCGCGCATGCGGGATCGCGATCCCGGGGAACGTCCCACCGCACCTTCCGTCACCACTCACACCCGAGAGGGACGATCTGCTGTGAACCACTGCGACGCGAACCAGCCCACTCCATCGTGCGAGACGTGCGAGCGTGAGCCGGTGGGACGCACCATCTGCCGGACGGCCGAAGCGCTTGGGAACCTGTTCCTCCAGACCGAAGAGGACGTCCCGCACGCCTGCTCGCCGTACACCCCCGACACCCGCGGAGTCCTCCAGGCCCTCGAGTGCCTGCGCCAGTGCATGTTCCCCGGTCGCTGGCTGCCCGAGGCTTCCGCCACCTGCATGGTGGCGATGTTCGTGCAGGAACGCTTGAGCATGGCCTACCCGCACCTCCTGGCGGCCGTCACCCGGGCCTTGCCCTACCGCTGGAAGAGCCACTACGCCGTCACCTCCGGCAAGGGCAAGCCGGTCGCCGACCCGGCCACGGAGGCCGAGCGCCTGCTCGTCGAGTTCATGCGGACGCTGCCCGGCATCCGCGAGCTGCTGATCGAGGACGTGGCGGCCGCCTACAATGGCGACCCCGCCGCCCACTCGTATGCGGAGGTCGTCGTGAGCTACCCGTGCATGACGGCCATCGTGACACACCGCCTCGCCCACGAGCTCTACCGGCTCGATGTCCCGATCGTGCCGCGCATCATGAGCGAGATGGCACACGCGGAGACCGGCATCGACATCCACCCCGGTGCGCAGATTGGCCGGAGCTTCTTCATCGACCACGGCACCGGCGTCGTCATCGGCGAGACGACCCACATCGGTGATAACGTGAAGCTCTACCAGGGCGTCACGCTCGGGGCCAAGAGCTTCCCGGTGGACGAGAACGGCTTCCCCGTCAAGGACATCAAGCGTCACCCGACGATTGAGGATGATGTCGTCATCTATGCGGGGGCGACGATCCTCGGTGGCGAGACCGTGATCGGCAAGGGCTCGGTGATCGGTGCCAATGTGTTCTTGTCGGAATGCGTGCCGGCCGGATCGACCGTGACCCAGAAACACCCGGAGCTGCGGGTCAAGTAGCGCCGGCGCCGTCTGCGACCCGCCGTGCGGGGTGGCGCGGCGGCTATCCTGTGGTGGAGGTGTCGCCCCATGCGACCTGCCGCAATCCCCGTGCTGCTCACCCGTACCCGTCCCGCTGTCGTCGTGGGTTGTCTCGCTGTGCTGTGGCTGGCGACGCTGGGCCCGGTGCCGGCCGCCCGTGCCGAGGACGCCGGCGACAGTGCCGAGGCCGGCGGCATCGTGCTCAAGAGCCTCAGTGCCGAAGAGTTGGACGTGGTGAAGGACAAGGTCGGCTACCGGCTGGGCGTGCGGGTGATCGAAGTGAAGCCCGGCACGCCGGGCGCCGCCGCCGGGATCAAGGCCCAGGACCTGCTCCTGGCAGTCGGCAAGACCGGGGTCGACACTGCGGCGCGGGCCGCCGCGGCAATCCGCGCCATCACCGGCACCGCCGAGATCGTCGCGATGACGGTGGTGGACGGCTCCTACAACGCGACGAAGTACTCCCTGACCATGCCCGGTGGGCAACCGGCCGGGGACGCGCCGGCAGCCGATCCGCTCAGTGCCTATTTCGACCTGCAGGACTTCGTCCGCACCCAGGCGTGGGGACGGCAGGTGGCCACCGGCCCGGAGGAGCGCCAGCGGGTGGCGGTTCTCCTCCAGCAGTACTGGGACCAGTTGCCGGTCGCGACGCAGGGGGCCATCGCGCAGCTCCCGCAGGCCTGGGCGACACTGCGTAGCAACTGGGCCGGCTGGGACGATGCCACCAAGACCAGGGAGAAAGAGGCGTGGCGCCTGCGCCTGCTCTTGCCCTCCCAACTCATGCCTCCGCCCGCGGTCACGCAGACCTACCAGTCCGAGGGCAAGATGGTCTCCTTCGACTACCCGGAAGGCTGGATCGGGGCCCAGACCGAGGTCGAGGGCACTCGCTTCCTCTACCTGGGGCCTCCGGGGACCGAAACTTCGTGGGACAAGGTGCTCGACCCGCCGGCCGCGCCGGCCGGGGCACTCTTCGCCGTCACCTCGCTAACGGCGGAGATGAAGGCCCTCCCCTCGTATCTCGACGGCGCGCGCCTCCTCGCCCAGCGCCTCGTCACCGGCGGAGGCGACTTCAAGGAGATCGACGCCATCCCCCTCGGGAAGACCGGCGCGATTGTCACGATCCTGGGCCGTCACCCGGGGCAGCAGGAGGAGCGATTCTACTGGGTCGGCGTCCACTCGTTTGGGCCGGACCTCATCTTCTGCGCGAAGCTGGGTGGCCCCACGGCACAGGCGGAGGTCCTCGTGCCCGCGTTTCTCCACATGCTCAGCACGCTGCAGCTCAACCCGCCGGTGCCCGCCGGGGGGACCGCGCCGGGTGAGGTGTCGATGGCCTTCGACGCGGCCTGGAGCCGGGTCAGCACCGCCGTCACCAGCGCGGGCTGGTATGCGACGACACACTGATCGCGGTGCGCTGCGTCCGGGGCCCCTCGCGTTGCCCCACTGGGGGCGCCATGGTATACTCGACCATCAACTACTCCCAACACCGGCCGTGACACGAGGGTGACAGCGGTCCGTGACCGACGGTGACAGCCCCATCGGGCGTTCTGCGCTCGTCTCA
>CAZIWQ010000260.1:448-7938 GCA_964542355.1 uncultured Armatimonadia bacterium | reverse complement strand
GGGGACGGCACGGCGAACGGCTCGCGGTCAGGGGACCGCTCCTACCACGGCTACGGCCACGGCGACGGCGACGGCCGTGCGCACGCGCTGAACTGTTACCTTGCCGACTGTCTCGCCCTCCTGCACAGATAGCGAAAGGGGACCCTCGCGTGAAACCTCTGGCAGCCCTCCTCGGACTCATCGTGCTGTGGTACACGCCGTGCCTGAACGCCCAGGAGCCCGCAGAGCTGGAAGTGGACCACAACGTCACCAGCGAGTTTGTGACACCTCACACCGACTGGGGCAGCCCGTGGGCGATGGGCAGAGCCCGCGTGCTGTTCTTCGTCAACGGACGCGGGACGGCGGCCCGGGAGGTCATCGAGCTCAAGCAGCGCTTCGACCTCGATCCGCAGATGGTGTTCTGGGGGCGGCTCGTCGACACCTCCATCGATGCCTGGCACGGTGCCGACGAGGGGATGGCTCGCATCAGACGGCTGCTGAGCGAGAAGTGGGATGCCTACGTCTTCCTCGGCACCCGCCTCGAGAACCTGCCCGGCGAGGACCAGTACACGCTGCTCAATGCCGTTACCGAAGGCGCGGGGCTGGTGCTCGTCGGCGTGGATGACAAACGCGTGCTGAAGGATGCGAACCGGATCGCCCCGCTGCCCGCGGCACTGGCGACGGGTCCGGTGGGGGAGGCCTTTCGCGTCCGGCAGGGCCGGGGGTTGCGCCTGCCGGCCCAGCCGCAGATCGAGTACGCGCCCGGCTGGGAAGTCGCCTATGACTACTGGGCCCAGCGGCTCGGACGCGGGGTCCTGTGGGCTGCGAAGAAAGAGCCGCAACTGAGCCTGGCGCTCGAGCAGCGCGCGGCGGAGGTGCAGCGCGCGAGCCTGCCCGCCAACGAGGTCACAGTGCGCTGGACGGCGCCGGCGGAGTGCAAGGACCTCGGCTTCGAGGTGGCCCTGCGGCGCAGCGACGGATGGACGAAGCCATTGCCGCGCATCACGGCCGACGGCACGACGGGGGCGGCGCCTGTCCAACTGCCGCTGGTCCGGGCGGGTGTGTATCACGTGGATGTCATCGCCCGCAGTGCACGGGGCGTCGAGAACTTCGCCAGTGCCGCGATCAGTGTGCTCAGCCCGCGGCAGGTCACCGCGGTCAAGCTCGACAGGAGCTGGAGTGAGATCGGTGGCGAGCTCAGTGGCAAAGTGACTCTCACCGGTGCGGTCACCGGCGCCGACGAGCGGCTGGTGGTCAGCCTGTTCGACCGGCGGGGCCGCGAGCTGATGCGCCAGAACGCCGGGGCAGTGGCGACCGAGGGCAGCTTCCGCTTCCCCATCGCGTCCTGGCTGCCGATGCTGGTCACTGTGCGGGCGACGCTAATGCGCGGCGAAGAAGAGCTTGCCAGTGCCTGGGCCTTCGCCAATGTCACCAAGCGCCAGCGCAACCGGTTCAACTTCCTGATGTGGGACTTGCCCACCGGCACGTTGGCGCCCGCGGCGGAGGAGAGCCTCGCCCGCACCGGCGTGACGCTGCAGTTGCGCGGGGGCACGCCCCCACCCTATGTCGCCGCCTACGACATCGGCTGGGTGCCCTATACCACCGACATCGCGAACAAGAAGGATGACAAGGGCATCATGAAGCCCATGTGCTGGAACGATGAGGCGCTCTTCCAGCCGCACGTGGATAGCATCGTCGCCAAGCACGTCGACGCCAGCCACCATGGGGTGTTTGCCTATTCACTGGGCGACGAGATCGCTGTGCGGGGCTCGTGTCTGAGCCCGCATTGCCTCGCGGCATATCAGAAGTACCTGCAGCAGGAGTACGGTGATATCGCGGCCCTCAACAGCTCGTGGGGCACGCAGTACAAGGGCTTTGCGGAAGTGCAGCTTTCCGCCGCCGGCGATGACCAGGAAGCCGAAGCGTTCCGCGCCGGCAACTTCCCCCGCTGGTATGACCGCCAGGCATATCAGTCGTTCAACTTCTGCAAGCTGTGCGAGCGCTTCCGCGACGGGTTCCGGCGGATCGACGCGCAGTCGATTTGCGGGTTCGAGGGCGCGGGGCGGTTCCAGGATGGTGACGACCTCGATGGGTTCATCCGCGCGAATACCTTCTGGTCGCCCTATCCCGGCACTGCCGACGAAGTGGTGCGTTCGATCGCCCCGCGCGGCTTCCCCCGCTCCAACTGGATGGGCTACACCAAGGACGCCGATACGCTCCTGGAAAAGTACTGGCGGATGGTAACGCGGGGCTGTGACAGTGTGTGGTGGTGGCGGTGGGAGGTCATCGGGCGCTTCCACGGGTGGCTGGCGCCCAGCCTCGATCCGTACCCCGCAGTGCGCGACCTCCTCGCGGACACGCGGATCGTGCGCGAGGGGCTCGGCGACCTGCTGCTCAAGTCCGAGATGCTCGACGACGGCATCGGCATCCTGTTCTCGCAGCCTTCCGCCTATGCCACCAAGGTGCAGAGCTCGCCCTCCTATGGCGGCTATGAGAGCCAGCACACGGCCTGGCACAGCGCCATTCGCGAGCTGGGGCTGAACTTTTGCTACTTCACCGACCGGCAACTGCGTCTCGGCGAGGCGAAGCTGGACCGCTTCAAGCTCATCGTCCTGCCGCTGACGCAGGCGCTGGGGCCCCGGGAGGCGGACCTGCTGCGCGAGTTCGTCCGGGACGGCGGGGTGCTGGTGGCGGACGTGCGGCCGGGCCTCTACGACGGGCACCTCAAGCCGCAGCCGAGCGGCGTCCTCGACGGTGTCTTCGGCATCAAGCGCACCGGCGCCGGCAACGCGGTCACCGCCGCGGCAACCGTCAAGGGCGATCTCGGCGGGGTCCCGGTCGCGGCGGAGCTGCCCACCGTGCGCGTGGACAGTGGCGTGCAGGCCGCGGGGGCGCAGGCTCTCGGCAAGGCCGGCGAGACGCCGGTGTTCCTGCTCAACCGCTTTGGCAAGGGCACCGCCGTGTTGCTGAACCTGGCGATGGCCTCGTACCCCGGGCTCGGCTCGGAGACGACGCCGGAAGCCGCGGCGGAGGCGGTGCGCGCTGTGGTTGCCCTGGCCGGCGTCAAGCCCGCCCTGGCAGTGCAGGACGTCGCGGGCCAGCGCCTGCGCAATGTTGAGATCACCCGGTGGCGCAACGGCGCGGTGGAGATCTTCTCGATCTTCCGCCACGTGGGGGCCGCCCAGCCGGCGCGGATCGCGTTGAACGGGAGCCGGTACCTGTACGACCTCAAGGCGCGTCAGGACCTGGGGCAGCAGACCGGCCACAGCTTCCGGATCACGCCGTACCGGGCGCAGTTCTTCGCCAGCTCGGCCCAGCCCGTGGCGTCACTGGCCGTGACGGTGGACAAGGCGCGCGTGGCGCGCGGAGAGCTCGTGCAGGCGAAGGTTAGCTTCCCGCAGGCCAGTGGCACGCAAGCGGCATACCTGCGGGTCAGACAGCCCAACGGGCAGCCGGCGGAGTGGCTGGATCAGGTCGTCGTGGCCGGCGCTGACGGCGCGACGGTAGCGCTGCCGGTGGCATACAATGACTCGCCGGGCACGTGGACCGTCAGCGCGACCGATTTGTACACCGGCCGCAACGTGGTCTGTCAGCTCCGCGTGGAGTAGGCGAAGACCGGGATGTGACCCCATGTTCATGCTATTGCTTGGCGCGATCCTCGCGGGTGCCGCGTGCGCTGCGCCCCGTGTGCCCGGTGACGAACCCCTGCTGGACTGGTCGGCCTGGCAGAAGTACCGCCACACGGTCGTCCACCCCGCAGGCGTGATCAAGCCCGGAGACCTGCAGCGTGCGCGTGCGAACATCGAGCGCTATCCCTGGGCCCGCAACCATGTCGCCGGCCTTGGCAAGAACGCCGATGCCGTGCTCGCGCGCATCAGTGACGACTACCTGAAGGCGATGATCCCCGCCGACACCCCCGGCGACAGCCTGTTCACCCCCTGCCCCGCCTGCCGCGACCTCAAGAAACCCACGCATCCCCACGGGCAGTGGCGCTGGAACTGGAATGAGCCGGACAAGCTCGTCTGCACGATCTGCAACACCGAGTTCCCCAACAGCAAGTACCCCGAGGACCTCGTCTTCACGACGAAGTACGGTGGCGGGCAGACGATCCGCTTCTACGGCGGCAAGCCCTTCACGATCTTCGGCTATGCGGGCCGCCCCAGCTTCACCGGCAACCTCCGCGCCCGCAAGGTCGGGCAGATGACGGCGGTCTGCCGGCAACTGGCCGAGGCCTACGCGCTGACGGGCAAGGTGGAGTACGCTCACGCAGCGCGCCGCCTCCTGCTGCGGTTCGCCGAGGTGTACCCGAACTGGCTCGTGCATGTGGGCTATGGGGAATACGCCGACATGGACCCGCATCTCGCGGCGCTGAACATCAACGCGCTGCCCGAGGACGAGATCACTGCCACCCCGGGGGGCCCTGACCGGAGGCTGCATTCGGGCTACTGGCAGGGCGGGCGCGCCACCGGCACCGGGATGGAGGCGGGCTTCGTCCGCTCCGCCGTCGAGGCCTACGGATTCGTGTGCCAGGCGCAGGATAACGGCCAGCCGGTCTTCAGCGAGGCCGAGCGCCTCAAGATCGAGAAGGACTTGCTCCTGGAGAGCACCGTGCTGCTCGTCGCCGATAAGTCCGTGAACAACAAGTCGGTCGGCAACGCCACAGCCGTCGCGCTCGTGGGGATGAGCATGGGGCATCCGGAGATGGTGCGCTTCGGGCTGCAGGTGTTCCTCGACACGGTGGATGGCTGGTTCCTCAAGGACGGCGGCACCTCGGAGTCCTACAGCTACGCCACGATGACCCTCGGCGGCATCGAGTCACTGGGCCAGGCTTTCCGGGGCTATACCGACCCGCCCGGCTATGCGGACGCCAGGGGCAAGCGCATCGACAACTACGACCTCTACCACGCCACCGCCTACCAGCGGGTCTGGGAGGCGATGTTCAACGGTCTGCAGGGCAACCTGTGTTACCCGCCGCTGGCCGACGGGCATCGCACCAGCGCTCTGGGCAACCGGTTCATCGAGCTGATGGCCGACAACTACCCCGAGAACCTACAGTACCTGGCACTGCTGAAGGAGGTCGCAGGGAAGGACCTGAGCGGCGGCGACCGGGGCAGCGCGCTATACTACCGCGAGCCGGGCCGCGAGCAAGTGGCGACCCCGCCCCTGACCCTCCCCGACATCGTCTTCCCGGTGTTGCAGTTCGGCTACCTGCGCAGTGGCGCGACGGGGCGCGACAGTTGCCTCGTCTTGTCGGCCAGCGATTGGGGCGGCCATCACCACCTCGACAGCCTGGGCCTGTACTACTGGCAGGAGGGCCGCGAGCTCCTCTCCGATCTCGGCTACCTGTGGGATCACCCGCAGAGCAACATGACCCGCCGCACCTTCGCTCACAATACGGTGATGG
Source organism: uncultured Armatimonadia bacterium (assembly GCA_964542355.1). Classification (GTDB taxonomy): domain Bacteria; phylum Armatimonadota; class Zipacnadia; order Zipacnadales; family JABUFB01; genus CAZIWQ01. Next base: position 2,555 of record CAZIWQ010000260.1, on the reverse strand, counting down.
TCGACGGCCAGGAGCAGATCACGACCGGCCGCGGCGGCAAGTTCGCGCTGTTTGCCCCGAACGGGCCGCTCAAGGTGATGGAGGCGCAGTCACAGGCCTACAAGCAGGCGACGCTGTACCGCCGCACCGTGGCGCAGGTGGAATGCGAGCCGGGCCGCCGGTACGTGCTCGACCTGTTCCGCGTCCAGGGCGGCAAGCAGCATGAGTATGTCTTCCATGGCCCCAACCCCGACTGCGAGGTGGTGATGCCGGCCGCCACCGCCAGGCCCGCCGCCGAGCCGCAACGGGTGCGCTTCTGCGTCCGTCTCGGGCTGAGCAAGGCGGGTACGGAGCTCATGCTCGACGACTTGTCCCTCGTCGGCCCCGCGGGCGAGATGGCGCAGAACCCCTCCGGCACACAGGTCGGTGCCGACGGCAAGCCCGTCGGCTGGGGCCTGTACCATGGCGACGGGACGGAGGAGTTCGGACAGGCGAAGACCGGCCGCACTGACGATGGCTGTGTCTACCTCAAGGCGCTGCAGGCCGGCAAGCAGATGATGAACGTTGCGCTGGTCATCGGCGATTCCGACGGCTACACGGGTGCGAAGGCCTACGAGGGCGTCCTGGGGGCCACGTACCGGGTGAGCTTCTGGGTGCGCGGGAAGGCCGTCGGCGTGCCGGTTAGCGCGCTCTACTGGCCGGACAACCCGGCCGACCCCGGTCAGCGCACCTACACGCCGGTCAAGGGTCTCGAGGCCATCGAGGCCACCGACCAGTGGGCGAAGTGGGAGGGCGAGTTCACCCTCGGTCGCGCGGATGATCTGCAGAACGTCAGGCGTTCGGAGGCCCCCGGGCCGTGGCAGATCACGTGGAAGCTCGCGGACGATGCCCGGTTCGTCGCCCGCTGGATCAACGCCGCCGACGAGGAGAGCCTGATCGGCGACGGCTGGGGCCAGCGCGACTACCGCAACAGCGATGTCGGCGCCGTCTTGCCCTACATCCTCCGCCGCCATGCCAACGGCCCGGCGCCCACTGTCTACGTCACGACCTTCGAGGGCTGCCGGCCGGGCCAGGAGCTGGTGCAGTCGGTGGAGCGACTCGCGGTTCCCGCCGACCAGCAGGCGAACACGGTTGCCGTGCGGGTCCGGACGGCGCCGGGCAGCGACTACTTCGTCTCCTGCCTCGAGGCGCAGCCGCTCGAGCTGACCACGCCTGACGGGACGCTGAAGGTGGAGGGTCGCTTCGCGGCGGTGTCCGTGCGGGGCGGCCAGGTGAAGGCGTCCGCACTGACGGAGGGCAAGCTGCTGCAGATGAATGGACAGGACGTGGGGTCGCAGTGACGTCGCGCGAACGCCTGAACGCCACCCTCCGCCGCCGGGAGCCGGACCGCATGCCGCGCTGCGAGCAGTCGTTCTGGCCCGGCACGCTCGACCGCTGGCGCCAGGAGGGCATGCCCGCGGACGCCACCCCCGCGCAGCTTTGCGACCTCGATCCCTTCGTCAACGTCGGCCTGGATCACAGTCTGCGCCTGCCGGAAGAGACTCTGGAGGAGACCGCCGAGTGGGTCCTGAAGCGCGATGCGGACGGGGTGGTCCTCAAGCACTGGACGGAGAAGTACGGTCCGCCGTGTGAAGTGGACTTCCTGATCAAGACCCGGGCCGACTGGGAGCGCTACCGCGAGCGGCTGGCGCCGGACCCGTCACGGATCGGCGAGGGCGCACGGCAGGGGATCGTCGCCGCCGCCGCGGCGGGGCAATTCTGCACCGTCAGCCCCGGAGAGCCGGTCTGGTGGGCCCTGCGCACCCTCGGCCTCGAGAACGCCATGCTCACCCTGGCGCTAGCCCCGGACTTCTTCGCCGACATGCTGCAGGCGCAGGCGACGCTCGCCCTGGCCCTCATGCGCCAGTTGCTGGCCGAGGGCTATCGCCCCGACGGCATCCTGTTCTCCTCCGACCTGTGCTATCGCAACGGCATGCTCTTCTCGCCGGCGAGCTACCGCAGCCTGATGCTGGACCTGCACCGCGAGTACGCGCGCCTGTGCCACGAGCACGACATGCTGCTAATCCTGCATTGCGACGGGGATGTGCGGGAGTTCATCCCGCTGCTGATTGAGGCCGGGGTGGATGTG
>CAZIWQ010000260.1:0-438 GCA_964542355.1 uncultured Armatimonadia bacterium | reverse complement strand
CTGCATCGAGCCGCTGGAGGCGCGGGCCGGCAACGACGTGCGGGAGCTCAAGCCGCTGTATGGCGACCGGATCAGTTTCTTCGGCAACATCAGCATGGATGTGTTGGCGACGGGCGACCGCGAGTTGATCCGGCACGAGGTCACGAGCAAGATCGCGGCAGCGAAGCCCGGCGGGGGCTATGTGCACCAGTCCGACCACTCAGTGCCGCCGACGGTGAGCTTCGAGTCATACCGCTACTGGATGGACCTGGCGCGGGAGCTGGGGGAGTATGGTGGCAGTGGCGAGGGGTAGCGCTGCCGGCGTTGCCGTGGACGACCTACCCCCCTTGCCCCCCTCCCCCCGGGGAGGGGGGAATGAGACGAGCGCCGGGTGTGTGCCGTTCGCCGTTCTCCCCCTCCCCGTGGGGAGGGGGCCGGGGGGTAGGTCGCCGTGGCCGT
>CAZIWQ010000259.1:0-7985 GCA_964542355.1 uncultured Armatimonadia bacterium | reverse complement strand
TGAGCCGCGCAGTCAGGTCCCAGGTCTCAAGATCATACCAGCTCCAGTGATACCCGACCTGTTCGCCGTTGACGAACACCCAGTAGAGGTTGTCAACGGTGCAGCGCAGGAGCGCGCGCTTCACGGGCCGGTCGATCGGGACAGTCTTGCGGACATAGCGGATGTGATCCTCGGTCTCGCCCTCCCCCGGCGGCACCCACATCCAGTCTCCCGTGTTGTCGGGGAACAGGTCGGCGCCGGCCACATCGGCGGGGGCGGCGTCGCCCAGGAGCTTCCACAGGGCGAGTGTGGCGGGGAAGTCGGAGGGGAGGCCGGTGACGAGGAGCCACCCGCCGCGGTGGACGAAGTCGCCAAGCTGCGCCGGCGTGAGACCACACCGCGCGGGGTCGGTGGCCCCGTCGATGACGATGACATCGGCTCCGGCCGCGGGGAACCGGGCCGGAGCGAGAGCGGTGGCGCGCGGGCCCAGCGTGTCCCACGCCCCCTGCAGGGCAAGCTGGGGGCGCGTGGGGCCGAGGTCGAGCACTTTGAGCGGCACGGCCCCCACCAGGCAGGATGACCCGAGCAGGCTGATCGTCACCAGCGAGCGCAACATGGCCGTGACCTCCGGAGGACTGCACTGCCGCGCGCAGCAGGTCCCGCGCGCAGTTGCCGTCTCGCACTTCGCTGTGGGACCAGTGGGGACCTGTGCCGGGGTACTCGGTCACGAGGTCGCGGCGATGGTCGCATCGGCGGCGTGGAGGATGTCGTTGCGGTTGAACGGCTTGCGCAAGCAGTGGTGTGCCCCGAGGTCGGCAAGCTCCTGCTCGACACGCTCCTCGGCGCGGCCGGTGATGATGACCACGGGGGGGGGCGCGGGCACTCTGCGGGCCGCGGCAATGACCTCGCGGCCGCCGCCGCCGGGCATCAGCAGGTCTGTGATGATGAGGTCGAAGGGCTCGGCCTGGAGCGCGGCGATGGCCTCTGGGGTCGACGCGGCGGCCACGACCGTGTAGCCCTGCTCCCCCAGCGTGTCGGCAATGAGGTCGCGCAGGTCGGCTTCGTCGTCCGCGAGCAGCACCCGGTGTCCGGCGATGTGGTGCCCGGCGGGGATCGTGCCCTCGGGGTGCTCCCCCGGGCCCGCCGGCAACGGCGTGCTCTGCGCCCTGAGCCGCAACTCGAAGGTGGTGCCGACGCCGGGCGTGCTCCGGACGCCGATGCTGCCACCGTGCGCCCTGATGATCCCGTGGGAGACCGAGAGACCCAGCCCGGTCCCCGGGACGTCGCTGTCACCGAGACGGCCCTTGGTGGTGAAGAACGGCTCGAAGACGCGAGGCAAGTGCTCGGGGAGGATCCCGCTTCCGGTGTCGGATACGACCACGACGATCTGGCCCTGGTCGGCGGCACGGGGCACGTACTCGGTGCGGATGGTGAGTGTGCCCCCGCCGGGCATCGCGTGGCACGCGTTGATGAACAGGTTGAGGAACACCTGCTCGAGCTGACCGGCGTCGGCCTGTGTCCACTCGCCGTGAGTGCCATAGTCGCGGACGACGGCGACCTGGGCGTTTTCGACCTGGCGGACAGCGACGGCGAGCGCGGCTTCGATCGGGACCTCGACGGCGAGGGGCTGTCGTTCCGGCTCGCGAGGGCGGGCGAAGGCCGTGAGGCCGTGGCAGATCTCGGCGCCGCGGCTGGCTGAGCGCAGCACCAGGTCGGCGAGCTTCTCGTATTCGTCGCGCGTCCGGCGCAGGGTCGCGCGCTCCGCCCGCATCATCATCGCCGCCAGCACGTTGTTGAACTCATGGGCGACGCCGGCGGCAAGCTGCCCCACGGTTGCCAGCCGCGCCGAGTCCTCGACGCGCCGGATGTCGGTGATGTCGTGGGCGAACAGGGCCATCCGGGCGACCTGGCCATCGGCATCGAGGATCGGGTGCAGCCAATGGACGACGTGGCGGTCGCCCTCCTGTTCCTCCTCCCGCACCGGCTGCTTGGTGCGGAGCGCCTCCTCCGCCCAGCGACGACGGGCGCGGGCGCTCTCCGGCGGAAGCGCGTCCAGCAGGTTACGGCCCACGAGCTCCTCGATCGGCTTGCCGATGCTGCGCGCGGCCGCCCCACTGAGCGCGATGATCTCGAGGTCGCGCGTGAGCAGGGCTGCCGGGTCGCTGCTCGCGTCGAGCAGCGCCCATGCCGTCTGCCGGCTCTCCCGCAGCTCCGCCTCGGACCGCTCCAGGTCGGCGAGCATGCGATTGACCGTACTGCCCAGATCGGCCAGCTCATCGCGTCCCGACACCGTGATCCGTGCCGACAGGTCGCCACTGTGCCCAATCGTGTCCACCGCCTCACTGAGCCGATGGAGACGCGACAGCACGCGGTTCTCCAGCAGGAGCAGGACTGCCACGCCGAAGATCAGCCCAATCGCCAGCGCGGAGAGCGCAAAGGCCGAGGCGCTGGCCACGCCTTGCTTGTGGGCGTCGCGCGGGAGGGTGAGGCAGAGCTCCAGTGCCGGGTGCCCGTGGAGGTCGGGGAGCGTGACGAGCCCGGTCAGTACGTCAGGGCTGGTGCGCCGGACCACCACCCGTTCACTGTCGAGCCCGGTCGTGCCGGTCACGGATGCGTCGGGCGTCTGCCCGCGCGCGCGCGGACGCCTGAACACCAGGTTCAGACGAGTGGTGCTGGCGAGGCGCTGCACCGCGACGTCGTCGAGGAGGCGCGCCGTGGCCAGTGTCCCGCGGATGGGGCCCTGGATCTGGCTGTCGACAATCGGCCGCGTCACTACGAGCATTACTGCTTCGGGCAGCACCAGGATGCCCTGCTTGCTGTCGAGAGGGCGGGAGAACCTCCGGAGTGACGGGTTCGCGGCCAGCTCGGCGACTAGCCCCGCGGGGGCGGGGCCCAGCTCGTCGGCGCCCCGTGACAGGCCGTGCCCGGCCACCACGCGGCCCGTCCGGTCGAGGAACACCATCGCGGACAACCGCAGGTTCGCCATCGTTGGGGCATTGAGGTTGGCGGCCACATAGCCCTCGTGGGTGCCCTCGACGAACGCGCAGGTGTCATCCCACGCCGACCAGTCGTTGTTCGTGCGCCGGAGGTCATCGAGCTCCTGGTCAACCGCGTGGAGCGCGCGGCGGACGCTGTCGACCGCAGAGCGTGTCTCCAGCTCGGTGAAGCCCTGCAGCACCATGCGCCGCGGCACCGCATAGAGGAAGATAGCCATGCTGACAATCATGGAGCCGGTGATCATCAGCACTTGGGTACGTAGCCGCATCGGGACGCTTCTCTCGGGTGCTCGCGGGTGGCAGTCTGGGTACAGCACAACAGCCGCCGGGGGCGAGCCCACGGCGCGGCTGGGCGGACGCCGTGGCAAGCCAACCGGTCGCCCGTCGGTCAGTGATTATCCTACCTGTGGGACTCTCGGCATGCCGCGACCAGAGTTGAGGCGCGGCCGCTCTTCTAGCGCAGGAAGTAGCCCCGCGATGTCGGGTTGGCGTCGGTGGTCATCGCGATCCCCAGCTTGCGCAGCCCGGTCTCATCGCCCTGTCCCGGCTCATGGGTGAGATGGATCTGGGCCCCGCGCAGTTGCGGCAGGGCCTCCACCGCCGCCTTCGCCGCGGGGTTCACCGCGGCGCTGATCCCCAGCGCGACGAGGACCTCCTGCACGTTCAGACTCGGCGAATTGGAGCCAAGCGTGTTCGCCTTCAGCTCCGTCAGGCTGTGCACCACCGTCTCCGGCAGGAGGTGCATGCCGGACGGCAAGTGGGCGAGCTGCTTGACGCCATTGATGATCGCCGCTGACGCCGAATGCAACAGTGGGGAGTTCTTGCCGGTGACGATGGTACCGTCGGCGAGTTGGAGCGCGGCCCCGCAGGCAAAGCCGTCGTTGCCGGCCCCGCGGCGTTCGGCTTCGACCGCCGCCGCGCGCGCCGGCTCAACGACCGGCCGGTCCGTCGGCCCCACCGCCAGACGCACCATCAGCTTCTCGGTCCGCTCGACCACCGAACGCGAACACAGCCCCTGGCGCTGCTCCCACGAGTGGCGGAAGTAGCGCCGGATGACCTCCTGCCGCGCCGCCTCGCTCACGATGCCATCGTCCACGATCCCCGCCCCCGCCCGGTTGACCCCCATGTCCGTGGGTGAGCGGTAGGTCGGCGCCCCGTCGCCCTCCCCCGAGATCCGGTCGATGATGCTGCGGAGGATGGGGAAGTTGTCCACATCGCGGTTGTAGTTGACGGCCACGTCCCCGTAGGCCCGCAGGTGGAACGGGTCGACCATCACGATGTCCCCGAGGTCGGCCGTCGCGGCCTCGTAGGCGACATTCACCGGGTGATCGACGGGGAGGTTCCAGATTGGGAACGTCTCGAACTTGGCGTACCCGGCACAGCGGCCCTGGCAGTGGTCGTGATAGAGCTGCGACAGGCAGGTCGACATCTTCCCACTCCCCGGCCCGGTGCCGGTGACGACCACCAGCCGCGCGTTCGTCTCGATGTAGGGGTTGTGCCCATAGCCCTCCGGCGACACGATCAGGTTGACATCATTGGGGTAGTCAGGGATCTCCGGCTGGGTGTACACGGGAATCTGCTGGCGCTCGAGCTGATGCACCAGGCGTTCGGTGTTCGGGCCGCCGTGGTAGCGCGTCAGGACCACCGCGGAGGTGACGATCCCCCAGTCGCGGAGGTCATCGAGCGCCTTGAGGGTGGCCAGGTCCCACGTCATCCCGAAGTCGCCACGAATGCGCCCCTGTTCGAGGTCCCCCGAGTGGACGCAGAAGACCACCTCAATCTGGTCGCGCAAGCCCTGCAGCAGGCGCATCTTCACGTTGGGGTCATAGCCCGGCAGCACGCGCGCGGCATGGAAGTCGAAGGTGAGCTTGCCGCCGAATTCGAGGTACAGCTTGCCGGCGGCGCGCTCGACCCGCGCCAGAATGGCGGCGGTCTGCTCGCGCAGATAGGTCGCGTTGTCAAAGCCAATGGCCGACATGGCGTCTCCCGGAAAGCAGAAAGTCAGGTCTTGGCGGGCGGCGCGATCAGCACGGCGCCGCGCGTGACCCCGCGGCGGGTACCCTCGATGCGCAGGCCCCCCGTCGCCAGCACCGCACCCGCCTGCGTCAGCGCCGCCTGATGCTCATGCACTGCCGCGGGAAGCCGGCCCGCCGGCCGCAACGTCGCGTCCCGCGGGTCGAACACCTCGCACGAGGCGACGGTGTGGAGGGTGCCCATCCCGTTGAAGCCTCCGGTGATGAGCACGCGGCCATCCGCCAGCAGGGTGGCGGTGTGGTCCATACGAGGCTCGCACATGGGCGGGCCCGCGATGAACTCGCCTCGCGCGGGGTCGTACAGCTCAGTACTGGCGAGCTGGGTGCCGGCAGTGAGGCTGTTGCCCCCGGTGATGAACACGCGCCCGTCCGGCAGCAGGTTGGCGGTGTGGCGTGACCGGTCGATCCGCAGTGGCGGCGCGGGCCCGAAGCGACCGGTCGCCGGGTCGTATAGCTCGGCGTCGGCGAGTGTGCGCGCGGTCGGGAACTGCGACCCCCCGGTGACCAGCACCCGCCCATCGGCGAGGCGGGTTGCGGCGTGTCCGAAGCGACTGCAGCGCATGTCACCGGTGCGCGTGAAGCGTAAGGGGGCGGGATCGAAGACATCGCAGGCGGCGAGCGAGGTGACGCCGCCGACGAAGCCCCCGGTGATCAGCACCCGCCCGTCGCCGAGCACTGTTGCAGCATGCAGCTCCCGCGGTGCCGACATCCGGCTCCCCAGGAACACGAAGCGCCGCCCATCAAACAGCTCGGCCGTGCGGGAGGAGGAGTAGGGTGCAATGAAGCCGCCGGCGATGAGCACACTCCCGTTCCTGAGCAATGACGCGGTGTGGAAGGCGCGGCGGCGGTGGGCCGGTGGCCCCGGCACGAAGCCGGCGGCGTCAGCGCCGAGTATCTCGGTGCCGCGCGCGAAGCGATCGCCGAGGCCCAGACCCCCGTAGACGAGCACCCGGCCGTCGGGAAGTGGCGTCAGCGAATGGGCATATCGCGGGGCGCGGAGGCACAGTTGGGCGGCGGCCGGGGTGACCGCGGTCAGCATGCACAGCGCCGCGGCCAGGGCCGCGAGGGCTCCGGCCTGCCGTCGGCGGCAGGGGCGGCGGCCGCCCCCGGCGGCGTGGGTGGCCTGGCGCGGCACCCTCACGGCGCCACCTCGACGTGTTCGCCGCTCACGACCAGGTTGCGTTCGTCAACCAGGTTCAGATAGTAGACGACAGTCCCGGCGGGCAATGTTGCGGTGACGCGCCCCGCGGCCTCGAGGCGGGCCGGAACGGCGTCCCACTTGCGGTCCTGCCATTTCCCGCGGTCGCACGTGTAGTTGAGCTCGGCCCTGACGACGGGGACGCGGGCGTCGAAGCCGGCCCACACGCTGTCGCCCTCGCGGCCCTGTCCGGTGATGCGCGCCAGCGGCGCGCCGCCGCGGGTGAAGCTGTCGGCGAAGGTGCAGATCTCCGCCGGGCCCTCGCCGGCCGGCCCGTGTCCGTGAGGCATGCGCAGCCGGACGCAGAGCGTTTGGGGTCCCCGCGCGGCGCGGTACGACTGCTGCAGAGCAGGGAGCGTGTAGGCGAAGTCATTGCTGCCGGTGACCCACAGGATCGGCATGGCGGCCTGCGGGAGATAGTTGGAGGGGTCCCACCACCTCACCCAGCGCTCCGCGCGCTCCTTGCCCAGGGCCCGGACTTGGTCGCCGAAGACGGTGTCCAGATAGTAGCCGCAGCCGTAGACCGGGACGGCGAACTTGAAGCGCGGATCGACTCCGGCGAGGATGGAGGTGAGATAGCCGCCCCAGGAGATCCCGGTCACGCCGGTGCGCTCCGGGTCGACCTGCGGGAGCGAGCGCAGCAGGGAATGGGCGAGAATGGCATCGGCGATGGCGTGATAGGTCCACTGGTCCTCGCGCGGCCAGTCGATCTGGTCGAAGCCCCCCCAGCCCCACGGACCACCCAGCGGATCGTGCGGGCGCTTCCCGTGGTCGCCGCCGGGCAAGCACCCACAGGTGTCCATCGAGATCGCGGCATAGCCGCGCTGCACCCACAGTTGGACCCAGGAGGCGAAGGCAGTGCCGCCGCCCCCGTGGACGAGGACGATGCCCGGGACCCGCTGCCCCGGCTCGACCCGGGGGATGCCAATCCAGGCGAAGACGCGAGTAGGCTTGCCCTCGAACGGGAGGCCGTCGTAGAAGACCGCCTGGAGCCCTTCGGCGGCGAAGCCCTCAGCCGGCCGGACTGCGGGCGGCCGCGACAGTGCCGCCAGGTCCCACATCGGGCCGGTCGGGTCGGTGGGCGGCACCGGTACGTACGCCGCGGTGGCCGCCACTTGCGCCGTCTCGGCCGCCGTCGCGGGCCCGGCCTCGAGCACGACCTGGCGTGTCTCGCGCGCGGCGAGGTCTAGCTGCCACACCTGGTGGTTCCCCGCCCACGGCCCCCACAGGCGCGTGGCGGGGGTGATGCGGAGCCGGGACGGGCCGCAGAACCAGGTGGTCGCCTGGCCGGGGCGCGTCAGCGGCGCCTTGTGATAGCGACCGTCTTCACCAACCACCACATTCACCGCCGGGTCGAACACGATGAGGAACAGCATCGGCTTGTCGGTGGCGTTCGTGAGCGTCCAGGTGAGGGTCTGCGGGCCGAACTCATAGCGGACCGAGGCCTTGTCACTCTCGGCCGCCACCGTTGTCTTGTCGGTCTGCCGGACCTGCGGGAGACTCAGGCTCTTGTCCTGGTAGAAGTAGGCGCCGCGACACACCTTCGCCTCGATGAACTCGGTGGCGCCGATGCGGAGGCTGGTAAGGCAGCCGTCGGCGGCGACTGTTGCCTGATAGGTCTCGGTCTGGATGCGGTGCACCTTGTCCTCCAGTCGGATCGACGGATCGGTCTGAGCATACCCGAGCACGCCCGCCGCGCACAAGAGGCCGATGGCGAAGAGATCACGGATGGTGGCGTCAGTCATGTCAGCGGGCTCCTTCGTGGCCAGACGCCCCCTG
>CAZIWQ010000258.1:0-8021 GCA_964542355.1 uncultured Armatimonadia bacterium | reverse complement strand
ACGCAGTGCCTGTGTGGGCGCCTGTCCGGCCGCCATGCGCTCGTGGTAGGCGCCGATCAGCTCCGCGGTCGCCTCATCCGCGACCTCCCACAGGCTCGCAGTCAGCGCCCGTGCGCCACAGACGAAGAAGGCGGCGCTCAACCCCAGGATCCCCTCGCCCCGGGCGTACCCGCCCTCCGCGGTGCGGCACCCCGAGAGGGTGACCATGCGGGCGTTCAGGTTCAGGCCGAAGGCCTCGGCCAACATCAGGTGCCCATCCTGGCGTGGATCGGCCGTCGCACCGCCCGGCCCCAGCGCCGCCGGGGTAGTGAACGCAATGTGTGAGTACCACGCCTGCCGCGGGTAGATGATGCCGTGCGTGGCTAGCAGCACGTAGCCGTAGTCGCTGAGCTCGGGGGCGTAGGCCCGGGCCTCGACCGCGGCCAGAGACAGCAGGCCCATGTTGCGCTCCCAGCTCACGCCGGTGGGTTGCTCGAACAGGGCGGCCGTGCCGTGGCCGAAGGCGGCGAGCGCCTGCTGGGCCTCCCGGCGTGTGCTGGGGAGCCGCTGCAGGACCTCCTCGCCCCCCCAGCCTCCCTCTGTCTCCCGGGGCGCCGCGACCGCGGCGTGCCCGGTGCCGCGGCGCGCGAGCAATGCCTGCGCGCTCGCGCCCTCCCCGCCCGCGTGCAGGGCACGCTCATCCGTCGCCGAGAACACCGGGTCTGCGAACACGCAGATGCGCGGGCCCGGCTCCGGGCGCTGTGCCGCGGCCCGCTGCATCGCCGCAAACATCGACACCGAAGGCAGGTAGGTGATGGCAAACCGTTCCACGGCGTACTGCAGGCCCGCAGCCGCATAGACGTGACCCGCGGGGGCCTCGTCCAATCGCGCCGGCAACTGGCAGACGAGGGCCTCGAACGGCAGGTAGTAGAGCGCCCCGTCGGGCACGATGGCAAGCGAGGCCGCGCCGGCGGCGTCGAGATCGGCCGCGAGCGGGGCCAGCAGCAAGTCATAGAGCGCCGCCGCGACCCGCACCTGTTGGGTGCGCCACTCCAGCGCCTCCATGTGTGCCGGCTCGCTGTCGCCGCCCAGCAGGGACATGGGGTAGCGGTAGAGCCACACGAGCTCGGGGAGCGTGAAGTTGCGGAGCAGGTGAGTGGGTGGGACCGGCCCCTCGACACCGGGAGGGAGCCCGGCGTGCCGGCCGGCCGCGCGCGCTAGCTGGTGGAACCGCGTGAGGACGCGTTGCGGCAGCACGCTCTCACCCGGCCCCGCGGACGCCGCCTCCCCCCCCTCGGCCCGGGTCGGGACCTCCTTCATCACGAGCCGCTGCGCCGTCACCAGGCACGCGACCACCCGGTCGGCCAGCAGCTTGTACTCAATCAGGGCCTCCCCCGGCTGCAGCAGTTGTCGCATCTGCGCCAGGCCGACGGGCCGCGCTTCGGCCACCGCACCGAACGCCGTTCGTTCCCACGCGCTCTGCAACTGCTGGCGCTGGAGGCTCGTGCGCACATACTCCTGGCCCAGGGCCTCGGCGCGAGTGCGCTCGGCGCTCTGCAGCGCCTCCCGGACCTGGAGGGCAAGCCCCTGTTCGCGCGCTACCAGGGCGCTCACCTCGGACCAGAGCTTCTGCACCTGCGGGTCCGCACTCGCGACGGATTGGTTGGCCACCAGGTCGCGCATGACCCGCGCGCGGGCGCTTTCGGAGTAGTGCAGAATCGCCTCCGGGTAGCTCTCCCAGTCCTGCCACAGGGGGGGGATGCCCCGTCCCTCCGGGCCGGCCAGCCCGATGTCCTGCCAGAACCCCGGCTCCGTCTCGGCAAGCTGCCCGCGCGCGAGCGGCACGGCGCGGTTCTTCATCTCACACAAGAGGTCCACGATCTCGTCATACACCCATGCCATGCGCGCGAAGTGGGAGGCCTTCAGTTGGGAGGAGGTCGCCCCCCGGCCACGGAGATGCTCGACGATCTGCACCGCCCGCGCATAGTGGCGATACGCGGTGTAGAGGTCGCCATCGCGGCCGCGCAGCCGGAAGGCCTTCCCTAGGCCCATCTCCACCTGGTAGAGGTCCTCCGGCGCCCATCCCGCGCGCTGCGTGCCGGTGAGTCGGGCGGCGGTGCGATGGAGCCCCTCGGCCTCCCGCAGTGCGGCGATGCTCTCCTCGCTGTTGCCCTGTTGCAGCAGCGTCACACCGAGGTTGACGAGACAGGCTGCTTGCCTCAGCTCACTGCCGCCCGCCGCGCGGGTCAGTGCGAGTGCCTCGCGATGGGCCTCGATCTCGCGCCCCTCCTCCCCCACCACCCCGTAGGCGATGCCCAGATTGGTGAGGCATTCCGCCTGGCTGACCTCCGTGCCGGGCAGCGTGCGGTACAGCGCGAGCGCCTGCTGCGTGGCATCAACGGCCTGGCGGTACTGGCTGCCGGCGGCATAGGCCGTCCCCAGGTTCATGAGGCAGTCGGCCTGCCCGCGCTCGGTACCCGGCGCCTTCCGGTACATCTCCAGCGCCTCCCGGGTGAGGGCGAGCTTCTCCGGCAGCTTCCCGAGCTTGCCGCAGGCGACGGCGAGGTTCTGGAGACAGGTGGCCTGTTCGACGAGGGTCCCGTCGACCTGGCGATAGAGCCGGAGCGCCTGCTGCAGCAGCTCGATCTCGCGCTCGTGGCGCCCCGCGTCGCCGGCGGCGACGGCCAGCGTAACGAGGCAGCCGGCCTGCTCCCACCGGGTGTCGGGGGACTTGCGGTAAAGCTCGAGGGCCTGCTCGACGAGCTCGACCTCGCGCTGATCCTGACCGCGACGGGCCCACGCGACGCCGAGTCTGACCAGACAGTTGGCCTGCTCCCAGTCGGTGCCGGGCACCTTGCGGTACAGGTCCAGTGCTTCCTGGGTGAGGTCGGCTTCGCGCTGATGCTCGCCCTGCCTCCCGAGGACGGAGGCCAGCGCCTCCAGACACGCCGCCTGTTGCCAGTGGGCACCCGCCGACTGGCGGGCCAGCCCGAGGGCCGCCTGCAGGTGCTCAGTCGCCTCGGCCAGGCGACCGGCCTTGGCCGCTGCCACGCCGGCCTTGTACTCGGTCTTCGCATCCCCGGCCGCGCCACACACCGTGCTCATACCGATCCCCGCCACCACCAACGCCGCCAGCAACACCCGCCCACCCACATCGCCATGTCTCATCTCTCGCAACCTCCTCACGTGGAGTCAGCACCACCACACGAGTCCCTCCCAGAGACCCGGCCGGCGAGGCCACTTCCCGCCGGGTCTCTGGGGGCGAGATGGCGGTGAGTGGCTTCTGTGGGCCTGTGAGCGTAGCGTCGCGGCCTCAGTACGGCCTCGCGGCCGCTACTCCAGTTCCTGCATCCGGGCGGTAATCCCTCTGCGGGCGGCAGGGCCACCCGCGAACAGAGGGGGCCTCCTCGGGGATGCAGGACCCCTTGCGACCCTGTCTCACACGGGAGCGGGCCTCGGTGGGCTGGTTACGGCACCCGGGTTAGTCGGCGTGGCCTGAGCCTTTCTTCCCCCGTCTGTTGTCTCGCCCCCGCCGGGCGTACCCGGCCTGACGCGGCGCGGTCCTCCGTAGCGACAAACCGCGGAAGAACCGGCCCCGTCGCACGACCAACCTTGCGAGGACTACCAGGGGCACGGCCCCTGCGCAAGGAGGATGGATGGCGATGAAAGGCGCATTGCTCTTGGCGACAGTGCTGGTGACGATCGGACTGCTGCTGGCACCCGCGGCGGTGTGTCGCGCCGATCGCGGGGCGCGTACTGCGGACACATGGTGTGTTGGCGTCGACTTGTGGACAGACCTGATGTCGCTACTTCCCGCCGGGGCGGACGGTGGGCGAGTGCAGGACCTCCGCTGCCCCCCCGCTACCGTGCGGCACGATCGACGGCCGGGCGTGCTTGTGGGGCAGCGCTGCACTGACGCCACAGTGCCCCGCGTGTGTCCGGCCTGCGGCTCGCGGCATATCGTGCCGATCGTCTGGGGCTACCCCTCCGATGCCGCGGTGGCCCGGGCCGTGGCGGGCGAGGTCATCCTGGGTGGCTGCCTGGTGGACGAGGCGAGCCCGGACTGGTGCTGTCGCGCGTGCGGCCATGCGTGGATCGGCGCGCCCGCCGTGGCGATCCAGGTCGATCCGGACACTGCGGGGACATGGCGCAGCCTCACCCGCGATTGGTGAACGCGACGACGCTGCTGGTTATCGACCTTCCGCCGGGCCCCACGGGAGCCGCACCTCCAGGGTGATGTCATCCTGAGGAGTTGGTGCGGCTTCGCAGCAGCCGTAGCGACGAAGGATCTCGCCTCGCCCAGAGGCGGCGTCGCGGCCCGATGCCCGTAAGTCGGTTGACCCCCCACGCCTGGCGCGCTAAGATGGATGCCGCTGTGGCAGCCGGGCACCGGCTCGCGGAAAGAGGCACCCGATGGCGAGGTCGCTGGCTGTGAGGCTCTGGGGGCGGACCGCCTACGAGGAGGCGCTCCGGCGACAGCTCGACCTCGTCCAGGAGCGGCGACGCGGTGAGATCACAGACACGCTGGTGCTGACCGAGCACGACCCGGTGGTGACACTGGGACGTGCCAGCACCGCGGCCGACGTGCCCGCCGTCGACCGGCTGCGGCGCGAGGGGATCGCCCTGCATGAGGTGAGTCGCGGCGGGCGGGCCACCTACCATGGCCCGGGGCAGCTCGTCGGTTACCCAATCATCGACCTGCGCGACCTCGCAACGCGGCCGTCGCGGCCGCCGGAGGGCCCGGTGGCCGCTGAGGCTGCGACCCGGCCAGCGCAGCCGGCCATCGACCTGCACGCGGCCCTGGGAGCTCTCGAGAGCGGACTGGTCGCGGCCCTCCTCCGGGTCGGCGTCGCCGCGCACTCGCGGCCCGGCCTCCGCGGCGTGTGGGTGGGCCCGCGCAAGATCGCCTCGCTGGGGATCGCCGTCCGCCACTGGATCTCCTACCACGGGTTCGCCCTCAACGTGGATTGCGACCTGGGGCCCTTCAAGCTGATCGTGCCGTGCGGGCTCAGCACGGTCGAGCTGACCAGCATCTCCGAGGAGTTGGGAGCGCAAGTTGATCGGAACCTGCTACAGCAGGTCGTTGTCGAAGAAATGGCAGCCAGGCTTGGGTATGACACCTGGCATTGTGACTGAGCGACCTGGTGGCCACCGAGTGCTACCCGGACCCTCTCTTCCCATGAGGCTCCGGCCATCCTACAGAGACTGGGGGGCGGCTGGGCCGGCCGCGGGACCATGACCTCCACCGATGAAGGCCGCGAGAGTTCGACACGCCCGCCGATGAGGGGCGCCATCCTCCCCGGAGCGGTGGGGCTGCACCTCGGTCTTGCCGTCGTATGCTGTAGTGCCGTCTACACCGGCTGGCAACGATCGATCATCACCGCTCCGCAGTGGGGGGTGATCCTCCTGCTGGCGGCGAGCCTGGTGGTCGCCGCGGTCAGCCGCCGCGAGGTGGCCGCGCATCCCTGGGCGCGTCTGGGGCTGGCGCTGGCCGCGCTGTGGGTGCTCCGATTGTGTTACGACCCGCAATTGGAGGCCCTCGCGCCGGGAGTTGCCGGCGTGCTGCCGGGCGCGTTCATGGCGACCTGTCCCGGCCTGTCGCTGATCGGGGTGCTCATCGTCTTGCTGGCGGGGGCCGCCTACGTCCGGGCCGCCGGGCGCACTGCGGACGAGCCCCGCTTCGCGGCGGCTACGGTGACGATGGCCGGCCTGCTGGTTGCGTGCTCCCTCGTGGCCTACGCTCTGCTGCGCGGTCCGCACGAGTTGCCTGCCGCCGAGATGCTGCGGCC
The DNA here is from genome assembly GCA_964542355.1 of uncultured Armatimonadia bacterium. Classification (GTDB taxonomy): domain Bacteria; phylum Armatimonadota; class Zipacnadia; order Zipacnadales; family JABUFB01; genus CAZIWQ01. The sequence goes on along the minus strand of CAZIWQ010000258.1, from coordinate 2,253 downwards.
TGTCTTGACGGTCATCCAGGGCGGCGTGCTTGTCTACCTGGTGCCCGCCGCGGCCGGCGGCCCGGCCGTCGGCCGCACCCCCTACTGGCTCCTGGCACTGACGCTCGTCCTGGCGTTCGCGCGCAACATGGCCTTCCCGATGGAGTGACGGCACCCCCCATGGACGCTGGTAGCCAGATAACAGACTCACCCACCGGTGGCGATCCGCCCACCACCCGCACCGCCCTCGAGACAGCCGCACTCGTGGTCATTGCGCTGGCATGCTCGCAGGTCGGGTACGTGGGCCACCCCCGCTACGGCCCGTTCGTGGCCGTCGCCGACGTGGCGTGCGTACTGCTCGCCGCGGCATGGCTGGCGGCGGTGTACCGCCGCGGGCGCCTGCGCGAGTTGACCTGGCCGCCGCTGGCAACGGGAGCCTGGATCGCTGCCGGCGTGCTCTCGATCGCGATGGCCGCGCTGGATCCGGAAGGGATGCTCTCGCTCAAAGGCATCAAGGGCGGGGTCATCGAGATCATGCAGGTCGTCATGTACTTCGTCGTCGCCTACATGCTGCTGGTCGACCTGCTCGGGACACCCGCCTGCGTGCGGCGCGCACTGGACGTCCTGCTGTACGCCACGACCGTGGTCGTGGTCTGGGGGCTGGCCGACTATCTGCGCCTGGCCGCGGCGATGGACGTCAAGGCGGGGTTCGCGAACCGCAACGTCTACAGCGCCTTCCTGGTGATGACACTACCCCTGCTGCTCGGGGTCGCCATCTGGGGGCGGGACCGCTGGCGACAGGCCTGGGTGGCCGCGCTGGCGGGCGTGGCCACGCTGACCATGCTCGGGCCGCCGCACGTGTGGCTCTTGTGCGGCGTGCTGTGCTGGGTGGCCTGGCGGCGGGGGGCGAGCTGGCGGCACGTGTTCGTGCCGGCGGCGGTCGCGTTCACTGTGCTGCTGACGCTGGCCGTACCGCGCAACCGTGGCGCCAACGTCGCCGAGCTGTTCGATCCCTACGAGCGCGGCGAGCTCTATAAGCTAGAGACGGCGACGGACGAGGGAGGCGGCCGGCCCGGGGCCGGCGTTCTGATCGTCAAGAAGCGCTGGCTGGAGTGGCAACCCGCCCTGATGATGATCTGTGAGAACCTGCCGCTGGGTGTCGGGGCCGGCAGCTTCCAGAGCCGAATCGGCGAGGCCCGGTACTATGGCGCCTTGCCCAACGTCAAGAAGGGCGAGCCGGACACCAACAACTTCTACCTCGTCATGGGGGCCTCGATGGGGTTTGCCGGCCTGCTCGCCGTAGGGGCCATGCTGGGCTGGTTCTGGCGCCGCTGCCGGGGGGCATGGGCGGTCGATCCGGGGCTGGCCGCCGGGCTGACCGGAAGTCTCGCGGGGATCATGGCAGCAAACCTTTTCACAAGTCTCTTCGTCAGAGGCATTAGCCTCATCTGGGCACTCGTCTTCGCACTGGTGGCCATCGCCGGACAGTGGGCCGCGGCGCAGGGCCGCCAGCCCGCACCCGGAGCACCGCAAATCCCAACTATGGAGTGATGTTGCATGAAGTTGCAGTGGCTTGCCGCTCTCGCCGTTGCCGCGCTGATCGGTGCCCCCACCGGTGCACTGGCCGCCAAGATCGTCGTCGAAGCCGAGCACTGCCGTGCCATCACCCCGTCGATGGTCATCAAGGCGGACACCACGGCCTCCGGGGGTAAGTGCATTGAGCGCCCGCTGAAGCGGCCGCACGCCACCACCGAGACCGGCCCGAGCGACACCGGCAATGCCGAGTACAAGATCAGGGTCGCCACCGCGGGCGTCTACCAGTTCTGGGGCCGCTGCTGGTGGCAGGACGCCTGCGGCAACTCGTTCTCGCTGCTGATGGACACGACGGCCGTCACTGCCCGCACGCCCTACATCACCGACCAGTTGTTCCGGAAGTGGCACTGGGTCGCCGGGCCAACCTTCAACCTGTCCGCGGGCGCGCATGTCCTCCGCATTCAGTACCGCGAGGACGGGACCCGCATGGATCAGTGGCTGTTGACCACCACTCCGCGGAACCGCTGGGAGCCGTCGCGGGTCGAGACGGAGACCCCCCAGGCCATCATGCACTAGACAACCGTACATGCTGCCAGGGACCGTGGACGGTGGCAGGCGACTGGAGGGGCCGGACACAAGACCGCGTCGTCTGCGGTCGCCGCGTAGGTCGAGCGTCTCGCTCGACACGCCCCCCCCGCCGACCGGGACGGTCGGCCTACGCGAGTGCGGCTCGTTCCTCGC
>CAZIWQ010000257.1:0-8021 GCA_964542355.1 uncultured Armatimonadia bacterium | reverse complement strand
CCCTGGCGGCGCGCAGACGGCGCGCGCCGCCAGGGGGCGTCTGGGGACCTGGAAGAGCGGCCGAGAAGCCGTTCTGAGGCCGCGACGGTACGCTCAGAGGCCCGCAGACGGCGCCCACAGCCGTTGCATTACCAGAGACCCGGCCGGAAGTGGCCCTTTCGGCCGCGTCTCCAGGCAGCCCCCGGGTTGGCACAGACCCAAGCGCCTGTCGCAGAAGCCACGTCGCCCGGAGTGCGGTTCCACCTCTCCCCCCGGGAGAGGTCGCCCGAAGGGCGGGTGAGGGCTCTGGTACCCACTGTCACACCCGCCCTCACCCCGACCCTCTCCCGGTGGGAGAGGGAGTTCTGTGCCGTCGCCTCAACAACACCCGGCCGAGAGGCGCGTACCCGGACTTCTGCGGCAGGCTCCCAACACTGTGTTCCCGCCCGGCCCTCCCGGCACCCGGCCCCGACCCGATTTTTTCTCCGCGGGCAGGGAGGAGAACGCATCCCCGGAGCGGAATAGGCCGGGTGCGTGGGCCGATGGGCAGCCCCCGGGGGGGCAAGCTTGACGCTCACCGGGGCGCATGATACGATTACCAACTACCCCTCAGATTCCCCAGGAGACCGTCTCTGGGCAGCGGAGTCGAATGTGCCATGATGGATGTCAAGAAGCTCGCGCAGGCCGCAGCTCTGGAAGACAAGGGGCCGATGAAGATCCAGCGGCAGATGGTTTTGCCGTGGCCTGACGCCTTCCGCATCAGCCTGCGGAACGTCACGCTGCGCCTCGGGCGAGCCGCGATCACTGCTTCCGGCGTCATCCTCGGCATTGCCTTCCTCACCTCCATCTGGACCAGCCGTGTTGCCATCGACGGCATCGAGCACTACAAGGCGCGCAGTGCCCGTGCGGTCGTGGATCAGCAGGGGAAGGACGCCGGCCCGGGAGCGGAGGCGGCACTGGCGGAGAAGGCCAACCGCACGGCCCGCCAGAACTGGCTCGTCGTGATGTCGCTGCTCGTGTGCGCCGTGGGGATCACCAACTCCATGCTGATGTCGGTCACGGAGCGCTACCGCGAGATTGGCACGATGAAGTGCCTGGGAGCGCTGGACATGTTCATTGTGCGCCTGTTCCTCATTGAGACGGCGCTGCTGGGGCTGTTCGGCTCGGTCGTGGGGATTCTGCTAGGACACCTCGGTATCTTGCTGTTCATGACGATCTTCACCGACCACACGGTCGCGGCCAAGATGAACTGGGGTCACATGCTGGTGTACATGCTGATGGCCCTGGGTGTCGGGACCATCGTCTCCCTGGTCGCGGCGATCCCGCCCGCGGTGCGGGCGGCGAAGATGCCACCGGCCGCGGCACTTGCCACGGAGATCTAGGGGTCCGGCCGAAACGGCCACCTCCGGCCGGCCCCCGAGGCGTAGCGGCCGGCGGAGTGCCCTCCAGAGCCGTTCTGCCGTGGCTTCGCGGCCTCAGAACGGCTTTGCGGCCGCGCTGCCAGCTCTTCACATGGAGCCAGAGTCCAGTCGCGTGCGGATGACAGTTCCCCTCGCCGGGTAGCTGTCATCCGGCGCATTGAGGCGCCCGGGGCGCCGAAAGCAGGAGGTCCGAGAGCATGGCGCTCATCAAGTGCCCGAAGTGCGACTACGAGGAGGACACCACCGGGCTGGTAACGGTGTGCCCCAAGTGCCGGGCTGACCTGAGCCAGGTGATGTCCCAGATCGGCAAGACGGGGAAGAAGGTGCGCGCCGACCTGGTGCGCGACGACTCGGTGACCACGCACGAGTTCATCGTCCGCACCAAGGGCCTGACCAAGGAATACGTGATGGGCGATCAGGTCGTGCGGGCGCTGCGCGGGGTCGACCTCGACATCCGCCGTAGCGAGTACCTGTCGATCATGGGCCCGTCCGGGTCGGGCAAGTCCACCCTGTTCAACATGGTGGGGGGCCTGGACAAGCCGACCTCCGGCACGTGCTTCATTGAGGAAGTCGACATGGCCCAACTCGACGCCTTCGAGCTGGCGTGGCTCCGCTGCCGCAAGATCGGCTACATCTTCCAGACCTTCAACCTGATCCCGGTGATGACGGCGCTGGAGAATGTCACGCTGCCGATGATCTTTGCGGGGATGAGCTCGGACGAGATGATGGAGCGCGGGCGCACACTGCTCGAGCTGGTCGGGCTCGGTGAGCGTCTGCATCACAAGCCGTTCGAGTGTTCCGGCGGCCAGCAGCAGCGCATCGCCGTGGCCCGCTCCCTCGCCAACAGCCCGGCCATCATCCTCGCCGACGAGCCGACCGGCAACCTCGACCTCCAGACCGGCAAAGAGATCATCGACCTGCTCAAAGAGCTGAACATGGAGAGCGGCGTGACGATCATCTCGGCGACGCACGACCTGAAGATGATCGACGTCTCGGACCGCATCGTGCACATCCGTGACGGTGGGGTCGAGCGCATCGAGCGCCGCGAGGACATTGATCTCGAGATCGGGACGATGGGCGGCGAGCAGTAGCGTCGCCGGCGTGGGAGGGGGAGCCACCCGCGAGGTGGCGGTCATGTGCCGCGCGCGACTGTACGCCGTCGCGCGCCGTCTTTCCTTGCGGGCGCGCGGGGCCCACCCCGCGGCGCTCGCCAGCCTGGTGCCGCGACGCCGGGATCTACACCCAAGGCGGTGAGCCTGTGTTGATGCAGCAAACCAAAGGGCGGTCAGTGGGGCTGGCGTCGGTTCTCATGGCGCTTCTCCTGGCATGGGCGGGAGTGCAGGCCGTTGCGCAGCGCAGCGGTCGCGATGAGGAGGAGGAGATCGTCCTCAAGTCGGACACGGACTACCAGACGATCTCATCGATGATCGACGCCGCCGAGGTCCAAGCCGCCATCGACCGGCTCGCGAGCCTCGGGTCACGGGTGACGGGCTATCCGGGATGCGAGCAGGCGGCCCAAATCGTGCAGGACGAGTTCCGGCGCCTGCTGGGACCCGCGGTCCCGATCACGGTGGAGCAGTTCCCCGCTGTTGTCCCCATGGTCAAGCCCGATGCCGAGGGGCGGCCCGCCAGCGTTGCGGTGCAGGGCGGCGACAGCTTCCCCCTCTTGCCCCTGTGGCCGAATCTCGTGCGCACCCCCAAGACCCCCGCCGCCGGCACGAGCGGACGGCTCATCTACGGCGGCACCGGCACCCTGCGGGCCTTCAGCGGGATGGACATCTCCCAGAGCATCGTCCTGCTCGACTTCAACTGCGGCGCCGACTGGTTCAACGCCCCCCTGCTGGGCGCCAAGGCCGTCCTGTTCGTGGAGCCGGATGAGACCCTCCGCGGCGAAGCCGAGCAGAAGTTCCTCTCCATCCCCGTCGACATCCCCCGCTACTGGGTCCCGAAGGCAGCCTCGGACTACCTCCTGGCGCTGCTCGCCTCCCGCGAGCGCGTGGATGTGACGGTCAAGTGCGACATGGAGTGGACGCGTGTCGCCGGCAAGAACATCATCGCCCGCGTCAAGGGGACCGACCCGCGCCTGAGTAAGCAGCAGGTGGTCGTGCAGTCCTACTACGACTCCATCTCGATCGCTCCGACCGCGGCACCAGGGGCCGAGAATGCCTGCAGCATCGCGGCGATGTTCCAGCTCATGAAGGCGGTCATGCACAAGCCGCCCAAGCGCAGCATCACCTTCCTGGCGACCTCCGGGCACTTCCAGGCTTTGAGCGGGAGCAAGTACTTCATTCGCAACAAGATCCGGGGCGGCCGCAGCGAGCGCCGCGTGCGCCAGATGTTCGGCCTGGTCGATGGCGCCCGCCGTGAGGTGGAGGACGCCGCCGACCGCGTGTGGGAAGAAGACAAGACCACCAAGGTCGAGAAGACCGAGCAGGAGATCACCGATGAGCGCGTGCGCGCCCTCAGCCGCATCCAGAAGTCGCTGCATATCGCGCAGAAGAAGATGCGGCAACTGACGAAGCTGATCCGGCGCGCCCGCCGCGAAGACCCCAATCGCGGCAAGATGTACGAGCGCAAGCTGACGGCCGACGAGATCAAGGAGCGCGACCGGCTCATCACCGGGTTCGAGCAGGCGCTCCCCCGCATGACCAAGTCGCTCGAAGCCGCGCTCGGGGTGGTACTGGAGGCCCGCCGCCTCGCCGCCGGCGCCTCGCTGGCAGAGAAGCAGGTCGCCCTCGAGAAGGTCAAGGGTGCCATCGGCATCCGGACGCCACAGCCCAAGCCGCGGTCGGAGGTGGCCGCCCTGCCGCCGGCACCGCCGCCCGCCGGGGCCGAGGCCGTCACCGATGCCCTCGACTTCTCCGCCGAAGGCATCTCCCTGTGGTTCTCCGTCGACCTCTCCAGCCACAACAAAGCGTTCGGCGTCTTCTACAAGGGCTACTTCTACAACTACAGCGAGAACATCCAGTGGAAGTTCTCCGACATCGGCAAGAAGGCGCGCGAGTACGGTGAGCTGATCGGGCAGGCGCTGGGCGTCGATCCGACGACCCGCCTCGCCGATGGTATCAACGCCATCCAGGGCAAGAGCTGGCAGACGTACATGGCGGGGAAGCTGGCGCTCGATAGTGAGGTCGCCACCCTCGGCGCGATCCCGGGGATCGGCTTTGCCACGATCAACGACTCACGTCCGTGGGTCGACACGCCGATGGACACTCCCCCGCACGTCGAAGTCCCCAACGTGGTGGAGCAGACGCGCTTCCTGGCGTGCCTGATGTGCGACCTGATCAATATCGAGGAGCCCAAGGACCTCTACGACCTGCGGCTGGACGACAACTTCGTGGAGGTCAAGGGGCGGCTGGTCGAGTTCGACCCCGAGATGACGACCTTCCCCGATGAGCCGCTCCCCGGCGCCATTGCCGTCGCCCGCACCGGCACCAAGACGTCGATGGGCGTGCGCTCCGAGCTGTTCGACATCGCCTGTCCGATGCCGGCGAACATGCCCGACCGCCGCGCCGACCGCCAGAAGTATGAGAAGATGAAGGAGCAGGGCGCCCGCATCAACCTCGTCGGGCTCCCCAATGTCCGCGCGCGCGGCGGCGAAACGCCGATCGAGGGCTACCTGCTTGACGGCGCGGATGGGCACGTCTCGATGGCGCCCGACAAGGGCGTCAACGGCAACGAGGCCTACCCGATCAACCTGAAGATGGACCAGGAGATCAAGCCCGTCACCGGCGTCATGTTCGGCTGTAAGCCGATGACCATCTTCGACATGGTCGACCAGCGGTTCTTCGAGCTCCTGCGCGAGATCAATGTCTACGATGCCACGACCGATGCCTCGCCCTACGAGTATGGCTTCTGTCTGCCACTGCCCCCGCAGCAGTTCGTGTCGGCGTATGAGCCGGTCGCCGTCGTGTTCGCGCCCAGCGGGACCAAAGTCAAGGTCACCATGGGGGCCAGCGTTCTGGGGCTGCGGCTGACGCTCGTGAACCCCACCACGACTGACCCGGAGGGGCAGGGCTACCTGATCGACCAGTACGCCTCGATGTATGCCACGCCGTACCGCGTGGCGGTGGACATGTGGAAGCTGGACGAAGACCGCATGGCCAAGCTGCGCAAGCACGGCATCGAGAACAGCCGGGTGGAGAAGGCGCACAAGACGGCGCAGGTGGCACTCGACGAGGCGCGCAAGCAACTGGAGCGGCGGCAGTACGACCGGTTCTTCACGGCGGCCCGGGAGGCGTGGAGCTTCGAGTCGCGCGCCTATCCCGACGTGCGCCGCACTGCGGACGACGTCATCAAGGGCATCCTGTTCTACCTCGCCCTCCTGCTACCGTTCGCGTTCTTCACCGAGCGCCTGCTGATCGCCGCGCCGGACGTGCGCTGGCAGATCGTGGGCTTCTTTGGCGTCTTCATGCTGATCTTCTTCTTGATCGCGCTGGTCCATCCGGCGTTTGCGATCACCTTCACTCCGGCCATCATCCTGTTGGCCTTCATCATCCTCGCCCTGACGATGATCGTCATTGCGATCATCGTGCAGAAGTTCGAGGAGCAGATGAAGGAGGTGCGCTACGAGCAGACCGGGATCCGGACCGCGGACGTCGGTCGCCTGAGCGCCTCGGGAGCCGCCTTCAGCCTCGGCATCGCCAACATGCGGCGGCGCAAGGTGCGGACCCTGCTCACCTGTCTGACCCTGGTGCTGCTGACGTTCACGGTGCTGTCGTGCACCTCGGTGGTGGAGGGGGTGCGGACCAATCGCATCAAGCTGCCGAAGACCTCGCCGTACAACGGGATTCTGATCCGCGACAAGACCTGGGCCCCGATCGGCGAGCCGACCCAGCGCGTCATGGCCAATGAGTTCGGCGAGAAGTACCCGGTGGCTCCCCGCGCCTGGTACTTCTCCAGCAAAGTCGGTGACCAGTCGTTCGTCAACATCAGTCGCGGGATCGATACCTACGCCGCCACCGCGATGGTCGGGCTCACCGACCAGGAGTCGTTGATCACCAAGCCGCAGGACTACCTCGAGCCGGGCGGGCGCTGGTTCCGCCCCGGGGACAGCCTGGTGTGCATCATCCCCGACGGAATGGCGCAGAAGCTCAACATCGCTCCCAGCCAGGTGGGTACGGCGACGGTGTCCGTGTTCGGCACCTCACTGAAGGTCATCGGCATCGTCAAATCCAACCGCTTCAAGAACCATGCGGTGGACCTCGACGGCGAGTCGATCACCCCCGTCGACTATCTGCTGATGCAGGAGCAGCAAGCCCAGCAACAGCAGCAGCAGCGCGGGGAGAAGATGAGCGAGGATGAGCTGCGCGAGTACATCCATCTCGCCCCCGACAGCGTGCTCATCGTCCCCTACGAGTTCGTCATCAACGCGGGCGGCAACCTGCGCTCCGTGGCGATTGCCATGCCGGAGGTCGACAGCGTCCGCAAGAACCTCGACAACCTGATGCAGCGTGTCGAGCTGAACCTGTACGCCGGCATGAATGGCGAGACCTACCTGTGCAGCGCGGTCGGTGCCACCAGTTTCAAGGGCGCCTCCGACCTCCTGATCCCGATCCTGATCGCCGCGGCGATTGTCTTGAACACGATGCTGGGCTCGGTCTACGAGCGCGTGCGCGAGATCTACATCTACAGCTCGCTCGGGCTGGCGCCGACGCACATCGCCGCGCTGTTCATCGCCGAGGCGAGCGTCTACGCCATCCTCGGCGCCATCGCCGGGTATCTGTTCGGGCAGGCCATCGCCAAGTTCCTATTGACCTTCGGGCTGCTCGCGGGCCTGAACCTGAACTACTCGTCACTGTCCGCGGTCGGCTCGACATCGATCATCATGATCACGGTGCTGCTATCGGTGATCTACCCGGCGAAGCGTGCGTCGCAGATTGCGATGCCCGGCATCGAGCGGCGCTGGGCGCTGCCGGAGCCGGAGAACGACCAGATCGCGATGAAGCTGCCGTTCACGGTCACGGGCGATCAGGCGCTGGGCGTGAACATGTTCCTGCGCGAGTACCTGGCCGCGCATGCTGACTACTCGCTGGGGCACTTCTCGACCGCCGACATCGAGCTCGGGACGATTGAGACCGAGCTCGGCGAGGGCTTCCAGCTCAGCCTGATGGTGTGGCTGGCGCCGTATGACCTGGGTGTGTCGGAGCGCCTGCTGCTGCAGACCGTCCTGACGGAGGATGCGGAGGTCTACCAGATCCAGGCCGTCATCATTCGCGAGAGCGGTGATGAGTCCTCATGGATTCGCGTGACCCGCAACTTCATCAACATGCTGCGCAAGCAGTACCTGCTGTGGCGCACCTTCCCCGCGGGGCTCAAGGGCGAGTACGGGCAGCGGGGTGCGCGGTTGCTGGCGGGCGAGTACGAGGAGGAGACCTAGCCGGACTTCGGCCGCGCGCCGTTCGGAGGGGCCGGACTACGAGCGACTGCGGCGAGCAACGAGCCGCAGTCGCGGAGGCCGACTGTCCCGGTCGGCGGGGAGGCGTGTCGAGCGAGACGACGCCGCGGTGTTATGCGCCGTTTGACGAGACTGTCATCCTGAGCCCAGACCGCGCAGCGGTCTTCTGGCGAAGGATCACCACCAGTCGAAGGCGCTTGTTGGCGGAACGTGATCCTTCGTCG
>CAZIWQ010000256.1:0-8026 GCA_964542355.1 uncultured Armatimonadia bacterium | reverse complement strand
GCAGCCGTAACGGGGGGGGACGGCAACAGTGGGCTTGTCGCGGACGGCGGGGCCATCGGCCCCGCCGTCCGTTATCCCCCCTGTCGCGTTGCTCGCTTCGCATCCAGTCTGTAGCGCCGTTCCTGCAGCGTTGGCGAAGGATACCGCCCCTCCCCTCACGAATCTCCCAGCATGCGGACGACCATCCTGTTATCGTCGTGCCTGCTCTGCCTCGCCGCCACCCACGCCGCCGCCCGGGACATCCCCTCCCTCAACTGGGCCGAGCGCTCCGACTGGGTGAACGTGAAGACGGATGTCGATCCGCCGGCGATCGGCGACGGCGTGGCCGACGACACCCTCGCCCTGCAGCAGGCCCTCGCCTCCTGCCACGACGGCAGCACCCTGTACCTCCCCCCCGGCACCTACCGCATCACCGCTACCCTCGTCCTGCAGGGCCCGATCCACGGCGTGCTGATCGTGGGCCATGGCCGCGATACGGAGCTTGTCTGGGCCGGGCCCGAGGGCGGGCGGATGTTCCACAGCAACGGGTCTGCCTACAGCCGCTATGTCGGCCTGAGCTGGGATGGCCGCAACCGGGCCGCGGTGGGATTCGAGCATCAGGCCGAAAAGCGTTTCGAGACCGAGGTCCGCCACCAGCATGAGGCCTACCGCAACTTCACCGGTTATGGCATCCGCATCGGCTATGAGCAGAGGGTCGCCTCCGCCGAGATCACCTACCTCAACTGCCTCTTCGAGAATTGCGGCACCGCCGTCGCCATGCTTACCTTCAACGACTACGACAACAGCTTCGACGGCTGCGAATTCCGCGACTGCGGCACCGGCATCTACGACATGAAGGGCAACTTCTACGCCCGCAACTGCCACTTCGAGCGCTCGCGGGTCGTGGACTTCAACATCACCAGCGAACACGGCGACTCGATCCGGCGGTGCACCTCCGATGGCTCACAGCGCTTCGTGCAGACCGCCGGCATCGCGCCGCTCGTGATCCAGGATTGTCACGTCGCGGGATGGAGATCCCTCGAGAACGCGGTGCGTCTGGCCGGGGCACCGGTGTTAGTGTTCGACTGCGTGTTCACCGAGCCGCCGAGCCCCACGCCTCCCATCAGGGTCGACAGTGGCGCCCAGCGTTTGGTGCTCAGCAACAACCAGCCGCGAAAACTCGCGGACCTGGTCGGGGGGTCGCCGACGGCCCGGCTGTACGAGATCCCCCCCGGCAAGTTCGGCGGCGTCATGAAGAGCGCCCGGCAGCAGTTCCTGCGGAGCACGGCCGCGGTGCCCACGAAGGTCTTCGATGCGAAGGCGGATTTCGGCGCGAAGGCCGACGGGAAGGCCGACGACACCACTGCCATCCAGAACTGCATCGACGCCGCGCGTCGGCAAGGCACCGGCGCGCATGCCTATCTCCCCGCCGGCCGCTACCTCATCGCTCGCACGCTGGAGCTCGCGGGCGGCGGGTACAGCTTCGGCGGCAGCGGCTTCTTCACGCGACTGTACTGGGGCGGCCCCGAGAATGGCGTCGCCCTCCACGTGGACAACCCCCAGGACCTGACGCTCGAGCAGTTCGTCGTCGGCCACCATGACCTCGGCCCACAGAAGCTCGCCGCTGACATCCGCCAGAGCTCCGGCCCCGGTCCGTCGCGCGTCACCTATGACGGCGTCTTCGCATACGGCATGTACCAGAAGCAGCCGGGCAAGCAGGGCGTCCTCTTCGAGCGGCTGTCGCCGGGCAGCCTCGTGCACGGCATCCACGTGCAGGGCAACCTGCGCTTCGCAGACAGCGCCCGTGCGCACTTCCTGTTCGCGCAGTCCTATGAGGGCACGATCTCGGTGGCGGGCAAGGAGAGACAGCGGGACGGCCTGCTCGGCTTCATGTTCCGGCTGGCCACGATCACGAACCCCGCCCTCGACATCCGCGACAACCATTCGATCGTGATGAGCGACTTCTACGTCGAGCAGGCGGACCGGTGCTGGGTGTTGCAGGGCACGCCCGATGATCCGGCTGGCGCGGTGACGATGCAGGGAGCAAAGATCCACACCCTCACCCCGGCGCCGCTGTTACAGGCCACCGGCTACCATGGCCGCGTCTATCTCGGCAACGACCAGCTCTACGTCGAGCCGAAGGAGCCGCGCTTCGTCACCGTCGGGGATCAGCCACTGGAGTTGCTGCTGGCGGGGTTCATCAACTACAACTCATTCCCGCAGTTCGAGCTCTCGCCGCAGACACACCTGATGCTGATGGGCAATCAGCCCATCGGTACCGGCGGTGAGATCAGGGATGCCGGGTTTGACCGCCCCGCGGCGCTGGAGGTTTTCGCCGCGGCCCTCGACGATCTGCGGCGGCTCGGGATGCTGGATCACGAGGTGAACGGGTGGCGGTAACAGAACCCACGCCGTGAACGTCGGCGAACAGCGCCTGTCGGGCACTGTGTCCGCCGGGCGGTCGCGAACAGGACTGCTGCCTCGTGCACGATGCGATCCGCCGATCAATGTGGGGATGCCGTGGGGGGGGCGCGGTGCCGGGCTGGCTCAACAGCCGGCGGTTGACGCAAGAACGATCGGGAGGGCGTTATGCTCAGGACAGCCATCGTCGTGACGGTGCTGGTGTTGGTGGGGGGCCTGGCGATGAGCCAGGAGCCGAAGACGACCGTCGCTGCGTGCGACTTTGAGGGCCCGTATTCGGGGGGAGAGCAGCAGATCCATCAGTACTGCCTCAACAACTGGCAGTACGGCCGCAAGGACATGCTGCTGCGCGCCGACAAGGACTGCGGCCGCACCGGCACCGCGCAGTCCATCCACCTGCGCGGTATCGCTTCGGGGGCCGTGCAGTTCTTCTGGACCAACCTCAAGCTACAGAAGGATCACTACTACCGCGTGTCCGTGTGGCTGAAGAGCGACGGCATGGAGGGGCCACTGACCTGCTTCGTCCGCAAGATCGGCTACCCCTGGACGACCTTCGTCTCCGGCTGGAAGGGGACGCCGACGGCGGAATGGCGGCAGTACTCGTTTGCGGGCAAGTGCGCCGCCGACGTGGACAGCGATGTAGGTGTATGCTTTGAGACCGCCTACATGGGCCGGTTCTGGATTGACGACATCAGAGTCGAGGAGGACACGGTGGCTCTCCCGTTGCCGCCGGCCCCGGCCCGAGAGGAACGCGGGAACCTGCTGCCCCGGTCTTCGGCGGAAGTGGCGCGGGACTACCTGTGGTGTGGCGGTATTTACGCGGGGCCGCAGGGTGAATGGGAGGACCCGCAGCCGGCGCGGGCGGAGGGCGGCAAGTTCGGGCGGTACTGCCTGAGCATCCCCGCCGCCGTTAGCGAGGGGCGCAGCTTCTGTCGCTCCGCGCCCATCCCGATCACCCCCGGCCAGGAGTACACCTACTCCGTCTGGCTCAGGGCCGACTGCGCTCCCGCCACGGCCACCCTCGCCGCCTTCTACTTCGGGACCCAGACGGGCGTGGGCAGCAAAGGCTTCAATCTGACGACAAAGTGGCAGCGCTGCTCGCTCAACCTCACGCCGGGCACTGCATCGGCGACCAACCAGATACTGATCTCGGTCGATGCCACCGCGCGGGGCACCACGATCTATGCCGACGGCTTCCAGCTTGAGCGCGGTGCGGCGGCCACCGACTACGCGCCCCGCTACCCGCTGGAGTTGTCCGCGGACACCGGCCAGGCCGGGGGCAACCTGTGGCACTGGGGGCAGGAGGTCCCGCTGTGCATCGGCGCGCATGCGGCAGAGCAGACCAGCCTGGCGACGGTGCCTGTCGCGGTGAAGATCATCGGCTACCCCGACGTGACGGTGTGGCAGAAGACGCTGAACCTGAAGCCAGGGCAGCCCCAGACGCTTCCGCTCGACCTCCCGCGCCAGGGCCTGATGCGGGTGGAGTTGCGGACGGTAGACCCGAGGCTGGCGGCGCCGCAGGAGCTGCTGATGGCAGTGCTGCCGCCACCCCGGCCGACCGGACCGGAGAGTTTTTTCGGCACCCACATCACCGTGCGGCCCTTCTTCATCAAGTACGCCCACCAGATCGGCATCAAGTGGACGCGCTTCCACGACGCCTGCGTCATCACCAAGTGGGGGGCTGCCGAACCGGAGCGCGGGAAGCGGAAGTGGTTCGACGCCCCGGTGGACGCCCTGCGCGCGGCGGGGCTGAATATCCTGGCGCTGCCTGACTGGGCGCCCAAGTGGGCCGCGACCACCGGGGACATGCCCTACGACCTGGCCGCCTTCGAGCAGCACGCCGAGGCTGTGGCCGAGCATTACCGGGATCGCATCAAGCACTGGGAGCTGTGGAACGAGCCGTACATGGAGTACTTCTTCAAGGGGGACCAGAAGCAGTACTCGACCTTCGCCGCGGCCGCCCAACGGGGGCTACGCAAGGGGAACCCCGAGGCGGTTCTGATCGGCTGCTGCAGCCCCCTGGAGAGCCCCGACTGGGCCAAGGGCATTGACCCGGCGGTGCGGCAGGGGCTGGACATCTGGAGCTTCCATTTCTACACGTCGGGCATCACCGGGGGCGGTACGATGCCCTTTGCCGCCGAGCTGGGGGACCTGCGCAAGAATCTGGCCGACACGAAGATCACAGAGTACTGGAACACCGAGGGGACCAACTGGGACGTCGGGGACAACTGCTTCTACACCTTCATGCCGTCCACGCCGGAGATCAACGAGCGAGCGGTGGCCTTCGGTTCGCGCGTGTGGATGGAGCATGCCAGGGCCGGCATCAGCAAGTTCTTCCAGTACCACACCCACCAGACCGACACGGCCATCTACTTCGGCAGCGGCAAGCTGCTCATCGGCTATGACCGCTCGCCGACGCCGGCGGCGGTGGCCACGGCGGTGACGGCGTGGTGCATGGACGGGCTGCAGAGCGTGCCTGCCTTGCCGCTGCCGGGCGTCGTGCAAGGCCTGTTCACCGGCCCGGACCGCCGGTGCTGGGCGATCTATGACGACGGCGGGGTGCCGGGCCAACGGCAGCTCAGCTTGAGCGAGCTGCCTGCGGACACACTCGTACTGGACGCCATGGGCAATGACCCGCGCCGTGATGGGAAGCAGACCTGGACCGTCGGCATGAGCCCGCTCTTTGTCGTGTCCACGAGGCTGCCGGCCGAGAAGCTAGTCGCCGCGTGCCAGGAGAGCGTCATCACGCCGTAGGCTGACCGAGACGAGTGGAGTGTATGGTCTGGTGTGGTGCTCAGGACATCGGCGGGCCGGATACGCGGGCCCACAGACTGACGTGGAGGATCTGCGCACATGAACCGCCTGACTTGTCTGGTCGTGTTGCTGTGCCTGGTCGCACTCACGGGGCTGCATGCGCAAGGGGCCACGGTGGTTGCTGCGTGCGACTTTGAGGGCCCGTACTCGCCGGGCGAGCAACAAGTCCAGGCGGGCTGCGAGAACAACTGGCAGTGGGGGCGCAAGGACATGCTGCTGCAGGCCGACAGGGCCAGCGGCCGCCCGGGCACGACACAGATGATCAAGGTGAGGGGTATCTCGTCGGGTGGCATGCAGTTCTTCTATACAAAGCTGACGCTGAAGAAGGACCAGTACTACCGCATCTCCTACTGGCTCAAGAGCGACGGGCTGGAAGGGCCGGTGCGGTGCTATGTGCGCAAGGTCGGGTACCCGTGGACCGTGTACCTCGGGGGCGGATATGAGCCCATCACGCCGGGGTGGCAGGAGTACTCCTTTACCGGCCAGTGCAAGGTGGATGTGACGGGCGATGTCGGCGTGTGCTGGGAGGGTGGATCGCTGGGGACGATCTGGGTGGACGACCTGAAGGTGGAGCAATCAGCGCAGCCCTTCCCCGCCACGACGACCACCGCGCCGCCCAAGCCTGTCATCGGCAACATGATGCCGCGCTCGTCGTTCGAGGGGCGACGGGACCGGATGTGGTCCTATGGCTTCTTCGGGTGGAATCGCAACGGGATCTGGGAAGGGGTCGAGGCGGACTGGGACGACCCGCAGATGTACCGGGCCGAGGGCGGCAAGGTCGGGAAGTACTGCCTCGCCATCCCGAGCGCGGCCCACGCCGGGCAGGGCAGCGCCAAGTCCATCATCTTCGATGTTCTGCCGGGCAAGCCATACACCGTGTCGGCGTGGATGAAGGCCTCACATGACGGCTTCCCCGGCAGCATCGCGCTGCAGTACTGGTGGAGCGGGCGGCACCTGGCGAGTATCAAGCAGGGCTACGTCTACCCCAGGCTGACGACACAGTGGCAGTGGGCGTCCTTCACCTGCACACCGGAGGCGCCGCCGGGGGCCACCGACCGGACCGCGCCCGTGCAGGTGATGGTGCAGATCGCCCCGGGCGCCATGCACAAGGGCGTCGTATACGTGGATGGGCTGCAGCTCGAGCAGGCCGAGCGGGTGCCGGAGTACAAGCCTGCCTACCCGCTGGAGCTGTATGCCGACATCGGCCAGGACGGGGGCAATCTGATCGAGTGGGGGCAGCAGGTCCCCCTGAACCTGTTGCTCGCCGCGGCGGAGCAGACGACGGTGCAGGAGGCCAGGGTGGACGTCACTGTTACCGGCTATCCGGACATCGTGGTGTGGCAGAAGACGCTGGGGCTAACGGTGAGCAAAGAGACGCTGTTCACGCTCGACGTCAGGCGCCGCGGGCTGTTCCGGGTGGATCTGAAGCCGGCGGATGCGGGGCTCGCAGCGCCGCAGCAGATGGTGTTCGCGATCGTGCCGCCGATCCGCAACACCGGCGTGAACGGGATGTTCGGGACACACATCGCCCTTCGCCCTGCCCTGGCCAGATATATCCGCAACCTGGGCTTCACGTGGACCCGCGCGCATGACTGCAGTCTGGTGACCAAGTGGTTCGCCAACGAGCCGGAGCCGGGCAAGCTACAGTGGCATGACGAGGTGGTGGACGGCATGCGGCAGGCGGGGCTGAACGTCCTGGGCCTGCCGGACAGCCCGCCGAAGTGGGCGAAATACGAGCCCGCGAAGGACGGGCACGTCTTCGATCTCACGGCCTATGAGAAGTACTGCGAACAGGTGGCGCGGCACTACGCCGGCAAGATTGACTTCTGGGAGTTGTGGAACGAGCCCTACATGGGCGACGGC
The DNA here is from genome assembly GCA_964542355.1 of uncultured Armatimonadia bacterium. Classification (GTDB taxonomy): domain Bacteria; phylum Armatimonadota; class Zipacnadia; order Zipacnadales; family JABUFB01; genus CAZIWQ01. Next base: position 949 of record CAZIWQ010000256.1, on the reverse strand, counting down.
GTGACCGGGCCGGGACCCTTCGGGGCAATCCTGCAGGCGGGGTCCGCCGGCATCAAGCGGGGCAACCCGCGGGCGCAGGTGTTGGGCTGGTGCGCCGACGTGAGCGCCCCCGGCTGGGGCGCCAAGATTCCTGAAGCGGGGCGCAAGTGCATTGACGTCTTCACCTTCCACAGCTACCCCAACAGCCTCTGTGGCGGGGGCACGCTGCCGTTCGCGGCGGAGCTTCCCGACCACATGAAGCTATGGCCGCCGCAGGTGACGGAGTGCTGGAACACCGAGGGCACCAACGGCGAGTTGCCGGCCAACAGCATGTACCAGGACCTCCCGGCAGTCACCGCGGAGAAGAACGACCGCGCGGCGGCCTTCGGCGCGCGGGTGTGGCTCGAGCATGCCAAGCAGGGCATCAGCAAGTTCTTCGTCTACCAGATGCATAACACGGACACGCTCGCCTACCATGGCGGCTATCAGTCGCTGCTGATCGGCTATGACCGCACGCCGACCCCGGCGGCGGTCTCAACCGCGGTCACGGCGTATTGCATGGACGGGCTGAAGTGCCTGCCGTGCGCGGACGTGCCCGGCGTCGTGCAGGCGCTCTTCAGTGGCAACGGGCGCGCGACGTGGGCGGTCTACGATGACGCGGCGGTCACCGGACGCAAGCACCTGAGCCTGACGGAGCTGCCGCCGGGGGTCATGCTGCTGGACGTGATGGGCAACGACCCGCGGGCGGACGGCAAGCAGGTCTGGGAGATCGGCATTCAGCCGCTGTTCGTGATGACGGAGAAGCTGCCGGCGGAGAAGCTCGCGCTTGCGTGCCGACACGCCATCACCGTCTGAAGGCCACAGTGAGCCGCTCCGGACAGGGGCTTCCAGAGCATCCGCCGGCCCAGAGCGACGTGCGCGGCGTGGAGTGCTCTCCCGTCATCGCCGGAACCGATGGCCCCTTGCCATC
>CAZIWQ010000255.1:0-8039 GCA_964542355.1 uncultured Armatimonadia bacterium | reverse complement strand
AATCCAGGCGGCGATGTGGGCCTGCGGCGTCGGTGTGGGCGACGAGGTCATCGGCCCCAGCCTGACCTACTGGGCCTCGCTCTTGCCCGCCTTCTCCCTCGGTGCCACCATCGTGTTCGCCGAGGTCGAGCCGCACAGCCTGTGCCTGGACCCGAACGACCTCGAGCATCGCATCACCGAACGAACCAAGGCGATCCTCCCGGTCCACTACTGTGGGTACCCGGCCGACATGGACCCGATCATGGAGATTGCCGCGAAGCACAACATCAAGGTGATCGAGGACGTGTCGCACGCCCACGGCGCGATGTACAAGGGGCGCCTGGTGGGGACCATCGGGCATGTGGGCGCGATGTCGACGATGTCGGGCAAGGCGCTGGCGGTGGGGGAGGGCGGCTTCCTGATCACCAATGACCGCCTGCTGTTCGAGCGCGCCGTGGCCTGGGGACACTACGAGCGCACCTCGACCGAGTGCCAGGACCCGTCGCTCAAGCCGTTTGCCGGGCTGCCGTGGGGTGGCTACAAGTACCGCATGCACCAACTGTCTTCGGCCTGCGGGCGCGTGCAGCTCAAGCACTATCGCGCGCGCATGGAGGAGATCCTCAAGGCGATGAACTACTTCTGGGACCTCTTGGAGGGTGTGCCGGGGGTGCGCGCCCATCGCCCGCCCAAGGACTCGGGCTCCCACTGTGGTGGCTGGTATGCCGCCCATGGTCTGTACGAGCCGGCCGAGCTCGGCGGCTTGCATATCTCCAAGTTCTGCCAGGCCGTTACCGCGGAGGGCTGCTCGATCAGCCCGGGAGCGAACTTCCCGCTGCACACCCACGCCCTGTTCCATGACGCCGACATCTACGGCCACGGGAAGCCGACGATCATCGCCAACAGCAGCCGCGACCTGCGCCAGCCGAAGGGCTCGTTGCCGGTGACGGAGAGCATGCCGGAGCGCTGCTACGGGGTGCCGTGGTTCAAGCACTATCGGCCACAGGTCATCGAGGAGCATGCGGCGGCGCTCAAGAAGGTTGCCGCGCACGCCGACGAGCTGCTGGCGGAGGGCGGGGCGGAGGGTGACGCGGTCACCGGCAGCGCGGGGCTGTTCCGGCGGTGAGGGAACCGGCCTACCCCCCTTGCCCCCCTCCCCACGGGGAGGGGGGAATGAGTTAGCCATCCGGTGTGTGTCGATGCCGTACTCCCCCTCCCCGCGGGGAGGGGACCGGGGGGTAGGGCGCCGTGGGCCGTACTCCCCCTCCCCGGGGGGAGCGGGTAGGCGTGGCGCAAGACGCGGGATGCTCGCTGACGGGGGGCAGCAATGGACAGGTCAGGCATAGTCTGGGGGTACCACCGGCGCGAGAAGCGAGAGCTGGCCCGGAACCTGCGGCGTGGCATGACGCTGGCCGAGAAGCGTCTGTGGCAGTGTCTGCGCAGTAGCCGCCTGGACGGGTTCCACTTCCGCCGGCAACAGGTGATCGATGGGTTTGTCGCCGACTTCTACTGCCATGGGGCCGGCCTCGTGGTGGAGCTGGACGGCCCGATCCACGAGAGGCGCGCAGACTATGATGCGGAACGCGACCGCATCCTCGGATCACGCGGGCTGGTGGTCATGCGCATCGCGAACCATCGCGTCATACAGGAGCTGGATGCAGTGCGACAGGAGATCCTGCGGGTAGCACGGAGCCTCGCTTCTGACGCTCGCCCCCCGGAGACACCGGGGAGTGGGGAAGCAGGCGTCCCAGCGCCAGAGCTCATGCCAAGCACGGCAGCCGCTGTCTCCCCCTCCCCCGCGGGGAGGCGGTTGGGGGGTACGCCGGCCGGCGAGCCACCGATGGCCTCCGCGCAGCCCGTCGCGGTAGCTTCCGCCGTTGACTCCCCCTCCCCTGTGGGGAGGGGGTTGGGGGGTAGGTCGGCTGAGCTGGTGCGCACCCCCGAGGAAGTCGATCGGCTCTTCCCGTGGCTGCGCCAGGACCTGATCCGCGGCATCCCGCACTACATCACTCCCGCCTGGACGGAGGACCGCTCGCACTTCGATGCCGAACACTACGCCGCGTGCTGGGAACGGATTGGCTTCTCGTCGGTGACGCTGCTCACCGGCCACCACGACGGGTACCTGATGTTCCCGTCCCGGTTCTCCCGCCAGCAGCCGGAGCGCGACTTCTTCGGCGAGCAGGTTGCGGCGTGCCGCCGGCGTGGGATGCGGGTCATGGCCTACTACTCGCTGACGCTCGACAGCCTGGTCGGGAGCGAGCACCCCGAGTGGCGGGTCCGCGACCTCGAGGGCCGCGTCTACGTCCCGAGCTATGAGGGCTTCTCGCACTACCACTGGCTGTGCCTCAACAGCCCGTACCGGGACCACGTGGTGGCGCAGCTCGAGGAAGTGGTCGACAACTACGAGGTCGACGGGGTCTGGATCGACATCCTGTACCTGCCGGCACACCCGGCGGATGTCAACCGGGACACGTGTTTCTGCGACTGGTGCCATCGCCAGTACTCCGAGTGGTACCGCGGCCAGCACCTGCTTGACGCCGCCGGCACCCCCCGGCACAACGAGTTCCGCGCTGACACGTATCGCAACTTCCTGGTGCAGCTCAAGACGATGCTCCTGTCCAAGGCACGGCCGCTGGCGCTGACCTTCAATGGCGCGGGCCGGCGGCGGATGCCGCGGTACCAGCGTTGCGACGAGCTGGCCGACTTCCTGTCGGGAGAGGCGCACAACCCCATCTCCCTCAGCGTGACCTCGAAGAGCCACCGCAATGATGGCCGTCCGTTCGAGCTCTTGAGCTGTGCGGAGATCTGCTGGTCACACAACCAGCTCAAGCCCGACACGCTCATCAAGCTCGAGAGCCTGTCCACGCTGCTGGCCGGCGGCACGTACACGATGGGGATCACGCATGCCCCCGACGGCCGCCTGTCGCCGGCCAATGTCGACCGGCTGGTGGCCTGGGGGGAGTGGATCCGTGAGCGGCGGGACCTGTTCGCGGACGCCCGACCGGTCTACGAGATGGGGATCCTCGCTTCCGACGGGGGCCCGACGGGGTGCGAGGCGTGGGCGGAGCTCCTGCGCAAGGGGCATTTCTTGTTCAACGTGTTCATGGACCTGCCGGCCCTCGAGCTGCTGCGCGAGTACCGGCTGATCGTGGTGCCGATGGGCCGCCGGATCACCCCGGCGGAGCTGGCGGCGCTAGCCAGCTATGCGGAGTGCGGCGGTAATGTGCTGATCGAGTACCCGCGGGAGGCCCTGCGGGCGGGCGACGCGGGGCTGCAGGAGTTGATCGGCGCGGCCGCGGTGCGCGAGGACAGTGCTTACGCGTTCTACCTGGCCCCCCATGACCCGGGGCTGGCAATGGACATCCCCGCTGACGAGCCGGTGTTGATCCAGTGCGGGGTCGCGTGTGTCGTCTCCCTCACCACTGCCACGACCGTGGCCGACCTTGTGCCCCAGTTCCGCGACAAGGTGCGCTCCAGTGACATCCAGACGGTGCCCAACTACTGGGCGCGACCGGACGAGGCCGCGTACCACCCCGGGATCACGGTCCATCGCCCGGGGCAGGGGTGCGTGATGTTCACCGCCCTCCCGCTGACCGGTCGCAATACCGAGGCGCACCGCTGCCCGTGGCCGGAGACGCTGGCGCAAAACTGCGTCCGCTCCCTGCTGGAGACGCAGCAGGTCTCCGTCGGTGCCTACAACCGGGTGGAGGTGAATCTGTGCGAGCAGCCCCAGCGCCTGCTCCTGCACTTTGTCAACCACGACTATGGCCCGGGGGCCGACATGCACGGGCGCGGCGAGCAGCAGTTCGTGCGTGATCTGCCCGTTAGCCTGGCGGAGGGGTTGCGCGTCCGGGTGGCAGGTGCGACCCTGGAGCCCGAGGGGACGCCACTCGCGCTAACCGCGACGGGGGTTGTCTTGCCCAGTCTGGGCGTCGACCAGGCCGTCGGCCTGGAGCTGGCCACTCAGTAGTGCAACCCCAGCCCGCTGCGCTGTCGGCGCGGCGTTCCTCACCGCGCAAGTCGAGCGTCCCGCTCGACACAGCACCGACGAGGATCGCCGTCGCGGCTAGCTGACTCAGTCTGGTTCACCTGCCAGACAAGCTGGCAGGGGTCGGCCAATCCGATGGCGCCCGCGTCGGGTGGTGCGCCCACCTCGCACCGACTTCGGTGCTACACCCGTAGTAACGGATTCGTTGCCCCGATCGGCCGGCGTTACTTGACTCCCCCGCCAAACGATGAGTATCCTTCCCCTAACAGAGCTGTGACAGACGCACACCGCAAGTGAGGGGCAGGACTGACTGTTGAGTGACACGAGGCGACGGATCCTCATCCTGGGGTCGACAGGCTCCATCGGGCGGCAGACGCTGGATGTCATCTCCGGCCACCCACAGCGCTTCGAGGTCGTGGGCCTGGTCGCCGGCCACGATGTGGCAGGGCTGACGGCGCAGGCGCAGGCGCTCAATGTCAACGCCGTAGGGATTGGTGCGGCGGAGTGCGGCCCGCAGTTGCGGTCAAGTGTCGCGGCGGGGACAGTAGCGGTGGGCATGGCGGAGGTCTGCTCGCTGATCGAAGACCTCGATCCGGACCTGGTGGTGGGTGCCATCTCCGGCGTGGCCGGTCTGGAGCCGATCATGACGGCTCTCAAGGCCGGGATCGACGTTGCGTTGGCGAACAAGGAGCCCCTGGTGGCCGCCGGCAAGCTGGTGGCGAAGGCTGCCGCGCGCTCCGGGGCACGTCTGTTGCCGGTCGATTCCGAGATCTCCGCGGTGTTCCAGTGCCTCGAGGGCCGCCCGCGCGCACAGCTTGCCCGCGTGCTGCTGACGGCCTCCGGGGGGGCGTTCCGCGACCTGACGGCGGAGCAGTTGGCCCAGGTCACCCCCGAGATGGCCCTGGAGCACCCGACCTGGCGCATGGGACGCAAGATCACCGTCGACTGCGCTACACTCGCCAACAAGGGGTTCGAGGTCTTCGAGCTCAAGTGGCTGTTTGGCCTGGATTTCTCGCAGGTGCACGTCGTCATCCACCACCAGAGCATTGTGCACTCACTGGTAGAACTGGTGGATGGGTCGGTGTTGGCGCAGCTCGGGCCACCGGACATGCGCTATGCGATCCAGTACGCACTCTCGTGGCCCGACCGGCTCCCCAACGACTTCCCGCGCCTGGACCTGGCGCAGGTGGGCACGCTGTCATTCGCGTCCCCGGACCTCGAGCGGTTCCCGAGCCTGCGGCTGGCGTACGAGGCCGGGGGGGCGGGGATGAGCTACCCCGCAGTGCTCAATGGCGCCAATGAGCGAGCCGTCGAGTTGTTCCTGGAGAAGGTGATCGGCTTCACCCGCATCCCGGAGCTTGCTGAGGATGCCTTGCAGGCTCATGTTCCTCACGCGATCGGCTGGCCGGAGGACGTGATGGCGGCCGATGCGTGGGCCCGGGAGCATGTGGATAGCGTGGTGGGCATCGGCTGACCCTGGCGTCGCCGCTGGTGCTCTGCCCATGCGTGGCGGCGCCAGGACCGCGCCATCCCGGGCGATGTCATCCTGAGGAGCGAACGCGGCTTCACAGAAGCCGCAGCGACGAAGGATCTCATCTCGCCCAGAGTCGGATCCGCATCGAGCAGGCCCTTCGCCGGAGGACCGCGGAGCGGTCCTGGCTCAGGATGACAGCCGCACGGAAGGGCCAGAGAGAGACAGCGACGGAACACCAGGCACCTGCTCGGGTGTTTCTACTGTGGAGTTGCAAAGAGGAGCTGACCGATGGAGAACGCGCTGTCGTGGGTGCTGTCATGGGTGAACTCGGGCGTCGCCATCCTCGTGGTGATTGGGCTATGCCTGTTCTTCCATGAGGCGGGGCACTTCCTGGCGGCCAAAGCCACTCGCATTGGGGCGTACGAGTTCGCCATGGGCTTCGGTCCGGTGCTGTGGCGGCGCAAGTGGGGCGAGACGGTCTATGCGTTGCGGCTGATTCCCTTCGGTGGGTTCGTGCGCATCGCGGGGATGGAGCCCGGCGAGCGCGACCTGCCCGGAGGCCTGTACAGCCGTCCCCGCTGGCAGGCGCTGGTTGTGTTTGCCGCCGGGACCTTCATGAACGTTGTGCTGGCGGTCCTGGTGTACTGGGCGATCAACGTGTTCTCGGGTCTGCCGGCCCCGGACAGCCGCGACGTCATCATCCGGGACGTGTTCCAGGGGGGGGCGGCCCGGGCCGCGGGCATCCGGCCGGGTGACAAGATCGTGGGCGTCGGCGGCAGCCGGCTGTGCACCGAGGTCAAGCAGGTGGCCCCGGGATCCGTCGGGGAGAAGATGGGCCTGAGGGCCGGCAGCCGTGTATTCCAGATCGGCGACCAACCCGTCGCAACCCCCGGCCAGTTCCTCCAGTTGCTGCGGTCCGCGACCGGCAGCGGGCAGAAAGTCTGGGCCATCAACGGCGCCGCCAGGGGCATGGAAGACGCCATGCTGGCACTGAAGGCCCCCGCCCCGGAGGCTCTGACAGAGATCCCTGCCGCGCTGGATGAGGGCACCGCCGCGGGCAACGCGCGCCGGGTCCTGGGGGTCACCTTCAAACCGCTCGACCAGTTCGCCGTCCACCGCTTCATCTCGACCAGTGCGGGCAAGACTGTCACAGTCGCCCTCTTGCGCGGCGATGGTACCGCAGATGTCGCGCTGACACCGGCGCCGGATCAAGACCGCCTCGAGATGGTCGACAACCAGGGGAAGCTGATCACGCCGCATCGGACCGTGGGCCGCGTCGGGATCGTGCTCGGGCCTGAGCTGACCCGCGCCGGTGTGTTCGAGGGGTTGTGGCTGGCGCTGAAGCAGTCGGCCGCCGCCGTCGCCACCGTCGTGCTCTCGATCAAGGCGATGATCATGGGCAAGATCGCCGCCGAGCCTACCGGGCCGATCGGGATCATGGCCATGACCGCCGAGACTGCCAAGCTCGGCTGGGCCTCGGTGTTGGGCCTGTGCGGGCTGGTCAGCGCCAATCTGGCGGTGATCAACCTGGTACCGATCCCGCCGTTCGATGGCGCACATATCGTCCTGCTGGGCCTGGAGGCCGTCCTCCGAAGACGCGTCGACCACCGCCTCGAGATGATTGCGCGAGTGGCGGGGCTCGTCATTGTCATCAACCTGTTCCTGATCCTGGCGTTCAAGGATATCTCCAACCTCATTCGCTACGGGACGTATTAGGCGACCCGGGCCTCCGGCCCGATCCCGGGGACGGCTCATTGCGATGCACAATCACCAGCCTCCCGCCTCACCCTGGCCCCGCCGACAGACGCGACAAGTGTCTGTCGGCGCTGTGCCTGTTGGGGGCCAGGCTTCCGTGCCCCTCCAGACGATGGCGAAGGCCGATACGGCCGCTGCGGAGGCGGTGCTGGAGCAAGCACGGCAGTGTGCCCTGGCCGGGGCCGAGATCATCCGCGTGGCGATCCCTGCCGCCACGGCGCTGGACGGGTTCGAGCGCATCTGCGCCGAGAGCCCTCTCCCCGTCGTCGCCGACATCCACTTCGACTACCGTCTGGCAGTCGAGGCGGCGCGCCGGGGGGCCGCCAAGCTGCGCATCAACCCCGGCAACATCGGCGATGACGCGCGGCTGGAGGCGGTCGTGCGGGCGGCCGGCGAGCGCGGCATTCCCGTCCGCGTCGGAGTCAACGCGGGCTCGCTCGAGAAGGACATCGCGGCCCAGTATGGTGGCCCGACCCCGGAAGCATGCTGTGAGAGTGCGCTGCGCAGTGTCGAGCGGATGGCCCGGCTCGGCTGCAGTGACCTCGTCGTGTCCATCAAGGCGTCCGATGTACCCCGCACAGTCCTCGCCAATCGACTGTTTGCGGCGCACAGCGACCTGCCGCTCCACCTGGGCGTGACGGAGGCCGGGCCGGGGGAGTCGGGCACCATCAAGTCCGCCGTCGGGGTCGGCATCTTGCTGGCCGAGGGTATTGGTGATACCATCCGCGTATCGCTAACCGGCGAGCCGGCCGAGGAAGTGCGCGTCGGGCGCGAGATCTTGCGCAGCCTGGGCCTGCGCGGCGGGCCGCCGGCCGGATCCGCCTTTCAGGCGGAAATCTCCGGATC
>CAZIWQ010000254.1:0-8052 GCA_964542355.1 uncultured Armatimonadia bacterium | reverse complement strand
TGCTGGCTCTCGAGGGCCTGCTTGAGGCCGCTGCAGCTATCCTGGGCACTCTCGGCGGGGTCGTACTCGCCGTGACCGGTGAGGAAGTAGATCTTGGTCTTCTGGCCGGTGGTGACAGAGAGGATCGCGCTGGTGAGGCGCTCTTCCTCCCCGCCCATGACATCTTCCTTCTTCTCCCCGGCCTTCACGATGATCATGCCGTCCGCGTTGATGTTGAACTCCTTGACCTTGTCCGCGCGGGTCATCGGGTCGAGGATCTCGGTCTTGACCCGGGGGGAGAGTGCGGCGTACTCCTTGAGGCGGTCCCGCACCTGGCCCTGCTCCTGGAAATCGGGCGACATGAACGCGATGAGCTGGACGTCGGTGTTGAGGGCCTTGACCACCTTGCGCGTCTGATCGGACAGCGAGAACATCTTGTTCTTGGTTGCGTCGTAGCGGAACGGGCTGTGCCGGATCGCGATCACGTTGAGCAGGATCAGGCAGCCGAGGACCAGCGCGGCGAAGATGACGGTGTTGGTGCCGCTCACCACCCGTCGCTGCCGGAACGAGCCGATCAGGCCTTTGGCGTTCACCGCCACCGTATAGATCAGGGCCACGGCGGCGACGATCACCAGCACTTTGGGCCCCATGCTGAATACCTTCGTGACGAGCCACCACAGCAGCCCGACGATGAGCAGCAGACTGCCCCCGAGGCCCGCGACCAGACTGAGCACGAGCTGAAGACCTGGTTCCTCCGGCTTGCGCAGTCGCGGATCGTCGGCCATGACGCGCCGGGTGCGCTCCGGTTGAGTCGGTTTCTCTTCTGACATCGAGATACTCACCTACCGAATGCTAGCATCTGTTGGTCTACGTGAGCTGGGTGCAACGGGTTGCCGGGGACCTACACCTGCCGGCGCATCTCTACGACACGGACCGTGAGGAACAAGAAGAACACCGCGAGACTGAGGAAGTAGATGATGTTCTTGCAGTCCAGCAGGCCCTTCTCGAAATCACTGAAGATCTCGAAGACCGAGATGCTCTTGGTGATCACCGCGAGGTTCGACTCCCCGCCACCGACCAGGTACGACACCCACCCGATGAGCCAGAAGAACAGGAAGGCGGCCAGGCACACGATGGCCGAGGTCATCTGGTTGCGCGTCAGGCTGCTGGCGAACACACCGATGGCGAGGAAGGCCACCGCACACAGGAAGATCCCGAGGTAGCCGACCAGCGCCGGCCCCCAGTCGAAGTCACCGTACTTCTCGAGCAGTAACGGGAAGGGCAGCGTCAGGACCAGCATCACGGCATACACCGCCAGCGCGCCCAGGTACTTGCCAAGCACGACCTCGACATCGCGCACCGGCTTCGTCAGCAGGAGCTCAATCGTGCCGCTGGCCCGCTCCTGCGCAAGCAGTGACATCGTGAGCACGGGTGCCATCATCAAGGTGAGGAACACCATGGTGCCCAGCAGCCCCCGCATCTCCGCCCGGGCCTGCGGCTGGTAGATCGAGAACGTGAAGATCAGGCCGGAGAAGAACAGGAAGAACACCATGATCCCGAACGCCATCGGGGAGGTGAAGTAGGAGCGAATCTCGCGTTGGGCGATGGTCAGGGTGTTTCGCATCCGTCAGGCAACTCCTCTCTCTTCGGTGGTCAACTGGCGGAAGACCTCTTCCAGGCTCATCTCCACCGATCGCAGCTCCAGCAGCCCCCACCCCTTGCGCACGACAAAGTCGGCCAGCTCGGAGCGCACGTCGGCGCCGATCGCCGTATCCACATAGTAGGCGTCGCGGTCCGTGTCCGGCCCGCGCCGCACACCCGTCACCTGGGGGATGTCACGCAGCAGCTTGGGGATCTGTGGCTCGTCAGACTTGAGCCGGATCAACACCGTCTCCGCCTCGCGGATCTGGGCGGTGAGGTTCTCCGGCGTGTCCTCGGCGATGATCCGACCGTGGTTGATGATGATGACCCGCTGACAGGTCATCTGGGCCTCGGTCAGGATGTGCGTCGAGAGCATGACGGTGTGCCGGCCGGCGAGGTTGCGGATGAGCTGCCGCACCTCGACGATCTGGTTCGGGTCCAGACCCACGGTCGGCTCGTCGAGGATCAGCACGTCCGGGTCGTGGACCAATGCCTGCGCGAGACCGACACGCTGCCGGTACCCCAGCGACAGGGTCCCGATGATCGAGTCACGGCGCTCGGCCAGTCCGCACAGCCCCATGACCTCATCGAGCCGCGGCTCGAGGTCGGCGCGCCGCATCCCCTGCAGCTTACCGCAGAAGCGCAGGTACTGGTGGACGCGCATGTCGGTGTACAGTGCCGTGGTCTCCGGCATGTACCCGATGCGGCGGCGCGTCGCCAGTGAGTCCTCGTACACGTCGGTGCCGCCGATGCGGGCGACCCCGGAGGTGGCGGGCATGTAGCCCGTGAGGATGCGCATCGTCGTGGTCTTCCCGGCGGCGTTGGGGCCCAGGAAGGCCACGATCTCGCCCTGCTCCACCTTGAACGTCACATCGGTGATCGCAGGGACCGGGCCGTAGTACTTGGTCAGGCCCTCCACTTCAATCATTGCGGTACCTCCGTGCTCGGGTGCACTTGTGGGTGTGGGCAACGCGACCCATGCTGCGGGCCGCGCCTGGTGCTTGGTGCGCGTGCCGCGTGTGTCACTCGCCGCGCCCGGCGGCGGAACGGGCCAGCAGCTCGTCCCACAGTCGGTCCACGCGGCGACGTGTGTCGTCGAGACTGCCCGTCGTATCCAGGACGCAGTCCGCCGGCTCGACGAACAGGCCCATCGCCTCCTGGATCGCCAGCCGGTCCGCCGCCTCCGCCGCCGAGATCCCGTCCCGCGCCTGCAGCCGGGCCAGGCACAGCTCGCGCGGCGCGGCCACCCGCACAATGCCCTCCACCAGCCCGGCCGCGCCCATGTGGCGCAGGATCGCGGCCTCGATCACGACGACAGCCGGCGGTGCGGGGGCCTGCCGCCACCGCGCCACCTGTTGCCGCAGCCACTGAACCATCGGTGGGTGGAGGATCGCCTCGAGCCGCCGCCGCGCCTGTGCGTCGGCGAAAATGAGCGCAGCCGTCTGCCCGCGGTCGAGCGAGCCGTCTGCGCGAAAGAGCCCCTCACCCAGACTGTTCCGAATCTCGCTGAGTAAACGCTGGTCACAGCAGAGGAGTTCCCGGGAGGCATCATCGGCGCGCAGAACTTCGGCGCCGTGCTCCCGCAGCATCCCCAGCACAACCGATTTGCCCGCCCCCATGGGGCCGGTGAGACCGATCACAAGCATGATCGCCGCCGGCCAGTCATGACGACTGCACCGTCCCTCCCTGTCCGTCCGGACGCAGGGTCGAGCCCGCCGTGACCGCGAACGGGCCGGGTGACGTCGCAGCGCAGAGCGCGCGCCGTCATGCCCGGCCCGTCGCGTCAGGTCACGTCTCCACAATGGGGGTCATCTCCGGCGGATCCCCGAGCTCCTCCCGCAAGCGCAGCCGCCTGGCGGAGCGGCCGCAAAGCCGTTCCGGGGCCGCTCTTGTCGCCGTCCTGCGACTGGTCACAGCCATCACGGCTCAGCGCCGGCTACTGCCCCTCGCTTGCCTCAGCCGCGGCCGGGGCATCATCGTGCGGCGCAGGCGCCGGCGGAGGCGTCGCTGCGGCCTCGGGCGCAGCCGACACCGCCGCCTCCGGCGCCGGCGGAGGCGCCACCGCGGCCTCGGGCGTGGCCTGCGGCTCGCCCGGCGGCTCCTCCACGGTACGCAGACTGGCGAGCACCGCGCCGAACTGGTCACCCAGCGTCGGCCGCGCAGTGACCTGGGTCGCCATGAAGTCGCGGTATTCGCCCCGCTCCTTCTCCTGTTCGGCGGCAACCAGGCTCAGCGTCATCTTGCGGGCCTCACGCCGGATATCGAGGATCTTGAGCTCGACCTCCTGATCCTTCGCGATGACGTCGGAGGGGTCGGCGATGCGCTTCTCACTGAGCTCGCGGATGGGAATGAAGCCCTCGATGCCGGCCTCCAGCAACTGGGCAAACGCGCCGGTGCGTACCACGCGCGTGATGCGGGACTTGACAACGCTGTTGGGCTTGAGCTTCGCCGCGGCTTCCTTCCACGGGTCGGGCAGGATCTGGCGCATGCCCAGCGAGATGCGGTCACCCTCGCCGGCGATCTCGAGCACCACGACGCGCACGGTGTCGCCGACCTTGAGCACTTCTGAGGGATGCGCGATGCGCGTCCACGACATCTCCGAGACGTGCAGCAGCCCGTCGACGCCGCCGAGATCGACGAAGGCGCCGTAGTTGGTGAGGTTGCGCACCTTGCCCTCGCAGATCGCGCCTTCCTCGATGCGGGTCATCGTCTCCTCGCGCCGCTTGGCTCGCTCTTCGTCGACGAGCTCGCGGTGGGAGAGGATGACTTTCTTGGCCTGGCGGTCGGCCTCGAGCACCTTCAGCCGCAGGCCGCGACCGACGAAGCGCTCGAGGTTGCGGGGATTACGGGTCCCCACGTGAGACGCCGGGATGAAGCCCGACACTCCCACGTCCACGCGCAGCCCGCCCTTCACGCGCTCGGTGACCATTGCCTGCACGATGCCGCCGGTGCGCGCCTTCTCCTCCAGGTCATTCCACACGCGCTCGTAGTCGGCCCGCCGTTTCGACAGGCGGATGGTCTCGTTGTCCTCATTCATCTTGACCACGGCGACCTCGATCCGCTCGTCAACCTGGGGGCGGTCAGAGGCCGAGGGGAACTCGGACAGGGGGATGAACCCGTCCACCTTCCCGCCGACATCGACGATGACGCCGTCGGCGTCGATGGCCACCACAACACCCTCCCGGATCTCCCCCTCCTTGAGATCCTCGGGGACCGTGTCGATCGCGTCGGCCCAGTTCGCGGGCACGCCCTCCTCGACGACAGGCGGTGGGACGTCCTCGAGCTCGTCGTCCAGGTCGTCGTCCAGGTCGTCGTCCAGCTCGTCGTCCTGATCGAGCGCCTCATCATTGCCATCATCGCCGGCTGGCGCGGCAGGGAACAGCTCGCTGTCCTTGTCGCCGGCCTGATCCAGGATCTCATCGTTGTCAGGTGCATGTCCCATTTTCGTGGGCTCCCTTCGATCTAGCTCCAAATCGGGTGATAGACGTCGTTGGGATGGTGCGGCCGCCGCCGCGCGGGTCATCCCGCCACGGTCGGGGCGCTTCGCAGTGGACCCTCACACAACACCGTTCCGAGCGGCATCCATGCAGGCTACGACAGGCGCTGCATGTCGCGCCAGTTCGTCCCAACCTGCAGATCAACCACCAGGGGTACCTCGAGAGTGCCGGCGCCTTCCATCACCTCCCGCACCAACGATGCCACCGCCGTGACATCTTCCTGCGCGAGCTCGAACACCAGCTCGTCGTGCACCTGCAGGAGCATGCGGCAGTGGGGTGCGAGCGCGCCCATCTCGCGGGCCAGGCGCACCATCGCGCGCTTGATGATGTCGGCCGCCGCGCCCTGGAGGGGGGCGTTGGCGGCGGCGCGCTCGGCAGAGGCCCGTGCGCGGGCATTGCCGGTCCTGAGCTCCGGGATTGGCCGCCGGCGGCCGAACAGGGTGGTCACATAGCCGTCGTGGCGTGCGCGCGCAACCACCTGATCCATGTACGCCCGGACGCCGGGCAGACGCTCGAAGTAGTGGTCAATGAACTCCTGGGCGGCGGGGCGCCGGATCCCGAGCTGCCGGGCCAGCGCCGTCGCACCCATCCCGTAGAGCACGGCATAGTTGACCGTCTTGGCGGTGCGCCGCATCGCCGGCTGCACCTCGTCCAGCGCCACCTCGAAGATGGCCGCGGCGGTGGCGGCGTGGATGTCCTGGCCGGCCCGGAATGCCGTGAGCAGACGCTCGTCGTGCGACAGGTGAGCCAGGATGCGCAACTCAATCTGTGAATAGTCGGCCGCGAGCAGCACTTGACCCGCCCCCTGCGCCACGAAGCATGACCGCACCTCGCGCCCCCAGTCGGTCCGGACCGGGATGTTCTGGAGGTTGGGGCTGCGGCTCGACAGCCGCCCGGTGGCCGCGACCGTCTGCTCGAAGGTCGTGTGCACACGCCCATCGGCGGGGGACACCAGGCGCAGGAGGGAGTCGACGTACGTCGACTTGAGCTTGGCGTACTCGCGGTATTGCACGATCAGGGCGACGATCTGATGGTCGGCGGCAAGCTCCTCGAGGACCTCGGCGCCGGTTGACCAGCCGGACTTGGTCTTGCGCCCGCTCGGGAGCCCCAGCTTCTCGAACAGCACCTGGGCGACCTGCTTCGGTGAGTCGAGGTTGAAGGGTTCGCCGGCGAGTGTGTGGACCCGCTCACGCAGATCGGCGAGCATGCCGGCGAGCTTGTCGCCGGCCTCGTCGAGGCGCCGCACGTCGACCGCGATCCCCGCAGCCTCCATGTCACGCAGAATCGCCACCAGCGGCATCTCGAGCGTCTCGAACAGATCGCGTTCATCGATGGCCGTGAGCGCGAGGCGGAGTGGGTCGCGCAACCGCAGCACTGCGTCGGCCTCCGCCGCCGCCCGCGCCGCGCTGTCATCCGCCGGGAGCGTTTCGCCAAAGTGTTGGGCCATCAGGGTGTCGAGCGTGCGGTCGGCGCGGTGCGGGGCGAGCAGGTAGGCTGCCACTGCCGTGTCGAAGGCGAAGCCGGCGAGCGCAATGCCGGCGGCCTGCAGGGCGTGCGCGGCGCGCTTGAGGTCATGGCCAACCTTCGGCACTGCCGGATCCTCGAGCGCGGTTCGGACGTGATCCGGCACGGCGGCGTCGCCGACCTCGGCGAACAGGCCCGTCTGGCCCGTCCCCGCCGGCAGCGCGAGATACCCTCCGGGGCTCTCGGCAGTGGCGATCGCCAGACCCACCGCGCGCTCGTGCTCGACGACGACCGCGAGCCCGACCGCGTCGCCCGTCGCGGTCCCGAGGTCATCGCCGAGAGCCGGCGCCGCGGCCGGCGGCAGATCCGAGGCCCCAGTGCCGGCGTCCGGCACGGGAATGCGGTTCAGCAGGCTGGTGAACTCCAGCTCGGCCAGCAGCCGGCGCAGGCGCTGCGCATCGGGGCCGCGCCAGGCGACCGCGAGCGAAGCCTCATCCACGGGGGCATCGCGGTGGATCTCTGCCAGGCGGCGGCTGAGGCGTGCCGCGGCCTCGTGCTCGGCAAGGCGGCTGCGCAGCGTCGGGCTATCGACCTCCGCCAGGCGGCGGTAGAGCTCATCGATGGAGCCGAAGCGCACGATCAGATCGCGGGCGGTCTTGGGGCCCACCTGCGGCACGCCCGGGATGTTGTCGGAGGTGTCGCCCGCGAGTCCCTTGAGCTCCACCACGGCGGCGGGCGCGACACCGAACTCCTCGTGGACCGCAGCCGCGTCGTAGGTCCGCGTCTGCTTGATCCCCTTGATGGTCGCCAGAACGTGGACGTGCGGGCTCACGAGCTGGAGCAGGTCGCGGTCGCCACTGACGACCAGGACGTCATCCCCGCGCTGCTCGGCGAGGCGCGCCAGCGTCCCGATGACATCGTCGGCTTCGTAGCCGGCGACCTCGACGATCGCCAGCCCGAGAGCCTCCGCCAGCTCGCGGATCATGCCAAGCTGGGAGACCAGCTCTTCCTCCATCGGTGCGCGTTGGGCCTTGTACTGCTCGTCCAGGTCGTGGCGGAAGGTGCGCCCGGGGGGGTCGAGGGCGAGGATGGCAACCGCCGGTCGCTCGGCGTCCAGCAGCGCAAGGAGCATCTGCACGAAACCGAAGGCGGCGTTCGTCGGCTGCCCGGCTGTGGTCGACAGATGGGGGATCGCGTGGTAGGCCCGATGGATCAGGCTATTGCCATCGACAAGCAGTGTTTTGGGTGCCACGTTGCTGTTCCTGTGTGCCCCGCCGGGTGGCGATCGGGAGCATGGCCGGAGGGGCACAGATCATTGCCGGCCCTTTCGCGGGGCCGGCACCCGGGTGAGCGACCGCCACAGCGTCGGGCGGCCGACTGAGGATTGTAGTATAGCCGGTGCCCCCCCCCGCGGCAAGGGACGAGCCGCAGTCGCACAGGCCGACCGTCCCGGTCGGCGGGGAGGCGTGTC
>CAZIWQ010000253.1:0-8061 GCA_964542355.1 uncultured Armatimonadia bacterium | reverse complement strand
CTTCTACTCCATCCCGATGGCCCGCATGGTCGGCCCGAACGGCACCGTCATCGCCGCCGACCTCCAGCCGAAGATGCTGCAGGTGCTCGCCAAGCGCGCCGCCCGCGCCGGAGTGGCCGACCGCATCCGCCTCCACACTTGCCAGCCCGACAGGGTGGGCATCGAGGAGCCCGTGGACCTCGTGATGCTCAGCAACATGGTCCACGAGACCCCGGACCAGGCCGTCTTCCTGCAGGAGGTCTCGCGCCGGCCGGCCGATGCTACCTCACCGAGCCGATGCTGCACGTCTCCGCGAAGGCGTTCGAGGAGACCGTGCAGCGTGCCGAACAGACCGGCTTCCGGGTTGAGGACCGCCCCCAGGTATCGATGGCGCGGACGGTACTCCTCGCCAAGCCGTACAACACAGGACAGCCAACCCGTACGGGTGAAGACCGCTGATCGAGGCGAGGGCTCCCTGACGACCCCGACGTGCGCGAAAGTGAAGCGCCGCATTCAGCAGGTACGCGCATCCAGTAGGTACCACTGCAGAGCATGGCGAAGCAAGTCCGTGTTGTCACATTCAATGCCTCGATTGAGGCACGGCCGGGAGGCAGCCGATGGAACCCACCTTCGTCACCAGAGAGGCGTTCGTCGTGATCGGCGTGTCCGTGCGCGGGAACCCGATGGCCCTCGACTACCGCAGCATCTGGGCGAACCAGTTCATGCCACACCAGGACGAGCTCATGCGCCTGAGCACGGACAAGGCCTACTATGGCGTGTTCTTCGAGACCGACGAGACGGAGGTCGTGGACCACATGGCCGCGGTAGCGGTTGATGCTGCGGCCCAGGCCCCCGCGGGGCTGGTCAGGCGCGAGGTCCCGGCCGCCACCTATGCGGTCTTCGACTGCACGGTGAAGACCATCGGCCAGACCTGGAATGCCATCATGAGCGAGTGGCTGCCGGCGAGTGACTATACCTACGATCTCGCGTGCGCCTCGTTCGAGCTCTACCCGCCTGGCACCGAGGGCGAGGACGGCCCGCTCGCCATCTACGTGCCGGTGAAGGCCAAGTGAGCGGGACTGCTCGCGCCGGCGTCCCCGCGCGCGATCACGGGGGCTGAGCTGTCCTCGGTGGGGAGCACCAGTGCAGGCATGTACTCGCCCGGGCGTGTCACATGCGCCACCAGGACGCCCGGCCGTGGGCGCGCGGCCGGGATGAGCTCCCAGCGCCGCGTCGGCTGGTCCCAGCGCGCGAGGCAGACCTCTCCCAGCATGGCCGGGCTGACCTGCCGGGCACTGAGGTCGGTGGCGGTCACCTCGAGGCGCAGGGCGACCTCCGCTTCCTCCCATCCTGCCAGCGGGGTTCCATGACTGTCCAGCAGCCCCACGTTGCGGACGAGGCCTGCCGCGACGAACTCGCGCGGCACCCCACTCCCCGCGCCCGGACCTGTGTCAGCGGGGTAGCGGTATGTCCGCGTAAGGCGCCGGGCCGAGGGCGGAGTGCCCGCGGGCGCCGGGGCGGTGAGCGAGGGCTCGTAGGAGTCCATCTCCAGCACAGCACCCTCCCAGCGGGTCGGCGCCGCCACGGTCGCCAGTGCCCGTGGCCCGGCCTCGATCCGGGCGGTAGCGAGGCGCCGGGCTTCCTCGCGGGTCTGCCCTAGCAGTCTCTTCCGGCCCTGCTGCAGAGTGTCACGCTGCACCGCGAACTGCTTCGCGACCAGGTCGGCAAGCCAGGTATCCCAGGCCGAGACCATGATGTCCTTGACGAGCCGGCTGAACTCGCGCCGGTCCTCGGGCTGGGCATAGCCGCCATAGTTGCGCGACCACATCGGCCCGAAGCCGATCCGCCCCTCCATCACATCGTGGGAATAGGTCCTCAGGTACGACACATCGCCGCCGACGAAGACGCCGAGACCGACGGCGACCCCGACCTCCAACTGGCCGGCGTAGCCCTGCCCCCTGGCGCGCGACTTGCGCAGGCTCCCCACCGTCGCACCGGTCTCGCGACACTGACGGAACGCCTCGGCCAGGATCCTCGCGAGGTCGCCGGCCAGACCCTGCCAGTCCTTGATGGCGAGCGCGTTGCCGCGGTCGGCGAAATCCAGCACGGTGCTGGCGAGCCGCTGGCCGCGCTGCTGCTGCGCCGCGTGCGCCAACAGGGCCCGGATCTCGGCGGCGTCGAGCGAGAGCTCGAGCTCGCTGGCGTCAGTCTTGGCGGTGAAGAGCGCGCAAGGAGGCTGCGTCTCCACGGATACTCCCAGGCGATAGGTGCGCATCTGGTTGTCCGCATCGAACTCGTGCCGGGCAGTGATGCTACCGGTCCCGTTGAGACATGGCATGGGGAGCAACTGGCCGATGCCGGCGTCCCACTCACCCTTCGCCGACTCCCCGTGCATGTTACGCGTGAGCAGCGCAATGTCCGGCTGGAGCGTGCAGGTGGCCTGCATCGCCCACGCGGGAGCCTCCGGCCCGGCGGCCGGGCGGTAGCCATCGAACCCGAGCTCCAACGCCCCGGTGAGCGAGCCGCTCACGAGCTGCAGACACGCGCCCGACTTCGTGCTCTGGTTGTGGTAGAGGTTGACTTGCCCGAGAGCCGTTGAGAGCGTGCCGCTGAGCTCGGCGCGCGGCCCCCATGTCTCTGTGTACGGCCCGCCAATGAGCTCACTCAGGCCGGAGGTCAGGCCGGCCACGAGGGGTCCGGTCCCGGGGAAGGCCTTCACAGCACTGGCGGCCAGGGCGCCGAAGATCAGGGCCAGGGTGATCTGCTGCTCTCTCGCGTTGATGGCGCCCTGTTCGGGGAGCACGTGGTCAAACGCGAACACCGCGTTGGTGCCGAGGCCGACCTTCACTTCCGCCCCCAGATTCACCGCCTTGAAGTCGACGACGTTCGCCCCGACCTCCGGCCCGAGGGAGCCACGCAGGCCGACGCCGTCGCTGTGGGTGGTATCCACGCGCAGGGTCTGCTTCCCGTCGGCATCCGTGTCGAGCACGAGGTTCAGGTCGGTGCCGGTCTCGATCATGGCGCCGATGCGTGCCGCCGAGGCCCCGAACGGCCCGAACTTGACCTGCTTGCCCACGTCGCCACCGAACAGGAAGCCGCAACTGATCTGCCACGAGGTGGATGCCGGGGCAGGCTTGATCCCGGGCGAGGGTCTGCGGGGATCGGGAGGCGTGGGACAACCCACGAACTGGAGCTTTTGCGCCGCGGCACAGGCCGAGTCCAGCGACCAGGGGGTGAAGTCCCAGCCCGCCAGCCGCGGGGTAACGGTCTCGGAGCGGTCCAGCACCCCGAAGTCGAAGGTCCCGTCCGCCTCCACGTTGGTGGTCCGCCCCGAGCCAAGCACCACCTCGACCTGCTCCCTCACGTCCGCCGGAACCGCGACCCGGCCCGTCACGGCATAACGGCTCTGTCCCGGCCCGGAGACGACAATCTGCCCGCTGCTGAGTGCGGCCACGATCTCGCCGGCGGGACCCATCACCGGCGGGGCACACAACGTCGCCTGCTCCGGGATCCCCTCCCCGGCAAGCTGCCACCCCCACAGCTTCGTGCCGTCGAGGTCATAGGCCACGATCCGGTCGCCAAAGCCCACATATACGCGGCCCGCGGCATCGGAGAACAGGCCACGGAAGGCGGCGGAGGTGCAACTGCGGCCCCCATCCGCCGGGAAGACGGAAAGCACCGGCCAGGCCAGCTCACCGGGGAACCGGGAGGAATCGCGACTCACGCCGGCGGGGTCCAGTTGGAGGGCGTAGAGCTTGAGCACATCGCGCTCCCCCCGGACGGGACACCAGATCGCGTAGACCGCATCCCCCGGTCCCGCCGCCACTCCGCGGCACTCCAGGCCCAGCTCGTGCCACTCCTCGACATAGCCGGTCCAGAACGGCTTGTCCCGGCGATAGCATAGCCGTCGCATGGTGATGGCACCCCGGCCGCCGCTGTCCGTGTCAATGCGGACGGGCGCGAGGACGTTGTACTGGGGCTGCTGCTTGCCCGCCGGCGGGGGGTAGACCTGCAGGAATTGCGGGGGGCCCTGCGCGGGTCCCACGTAGATGCGGTCCGTCTTCCCGATGTTGGGATTGTGCACGTACAGGTAGCTGTTGTAGAGCCAGAGGATGGCCGGCGCGTCGGGGCCGGAGTCGAACGCCGGGCGCCACGTCGGAGCGGGGAACGCCTCGCCGGGCGACATCCGCAGCGAGATCGGCGTCGGCTGGTCCAGCTTCCCCCGGCCGTCCGCCGCAAACAACCCGCGAGTGCCGATGGCGACGAACCACCCGTCGGCGTCGACGGCGCATCGCGGGATGCCGCCGGGATGCCCCACGTTGGTGAACTCCCAGGCGGCACCGTTGCGGCGGCCGTGGTGCACCCCGGTCTGCGTCACGACCCACAGCTCTCCCGGGTCGCCGGGACTGATCAGGAGGTCGTAGATGTCGGGCTTGATGTCCCGCTCCACCGGGGGGACAAACACGATCGCGGGCCGCACCAACTCGGCGGCGGAAGCAGTGCCGCTGGTGGCAGGGAACCGGACGACGGCCGCCCGGAAGTCGGCCCTGGTAGGGGTCTCCGGCAGAGGGGTGGCCGGCTTGGCGGCGGGGTCAACGCTCACTCGTCCCTCGTGGTTGCCGCCAGCCCCCTCGCCGGGCAACCCGTCGCCTGGCTGCGTGATGTCGATCTGCGCCACCGCATAGATCGTCCCATCCCCGGCAATCCGGAGGACCCGAACCGGCGGCACATCGGTCGGGGCGGCGTCGACCATGCTCCGCATCAGAGGCGCCCCACCCATAACGCGGTACACCGACGGTTGCGACGGGCCGATGCACGGGGAGCAGAAGGTCGCCCGCGCATCACAGCCCTCCTGCACCCATCCGTTCTGTGCCACGGCCGAGACGCCCGCCAGCATCACGCCGACCAGGCACCAGACACCCAGCGCCACAGCGCGCCTGCCGCCGACCATCATCGCTGCCCCCTCGCGGGGAGCGCGCGGCCACGCGGTGCGAGCATGCTCGCCCGCGAGCCCCTCGGGTCCGCCGAGCCGTAGTCGCCTCCCCGCACGGCCGGCAGGTGGCCGCGCCTCCCTCATGGAATCGGTCTCCGGGAATTCCAATTGGCTATGCGAGGGCATTGTCCTGCCCGTCGCGAACCCAGCCTCGCCCACCCGGAGTGTGCACCCATGCAGGGCGCAGCAGCAGGCATGTTCGACTTCGGCCCCAATGTGCTCGAGGTCATCGCGCGCTGTGTCATCATCTATGGCTTCCTGCTCATCGCCTTCCGCGTCGCCGGCAAGCGCGAGCTCGGACAGATGACGCCCTTCGACCTCGTGCTGATCCTCGTCATCTCCAATGCCGTCCAGAATGCCATGGTGGGGGCGCACACGTCGGTGACCGCGGGTCTCCTGGCGGCGGCGACGCTGTTTGTCCTGAACATGGTCGTCGGAGTGCTCAAGCAGAGCAGCCGCCGCGCGCAGACACTACTCGAGGGTACGCCGACCGTGCTGATCAAGGACGGGACGCCCGTGACGGCCAGCCTGCAGCAGGAGGGCATCTCGCACGAGGAGTTAGCCACCGCGGTCCGGGAGCACGGGTTCGCGGACGTCTCCGACGTGGACCTCGCCATGCTTGAGATTGACGGGTCCATCAGCGCGATCAAGCTGGAGGGCGACCGCGCGCATCGCACGCGGCGCCGCTTCCGCGCGCTGAAGGACCGGCCGCTGTAGCCCGACCTATCGATGAACGGCCTGGGGCTCTGCCCCAAGCCCCGCCAGAAGAGCGGCCGAAGAGGCGTTCGGAGGCCGCGACGGTACGCTCAGATGCCCACAGAGGCCACTCACAGCCGTCTCACCGCGAGAGACGCGGCCGGGAGCGGACTTTTCGGCCGGGTCTCTTGGGGGAGACTCCCGTTCTGCGCAGGCAGGTGACCGCCCCATGGTCCGATGGCTCACCCATCTCCTGGTGCCCGGTGCGCTCTTGCTGGTGTCAGGCGTCAGTGCGGCACAAGACACCGCGCTGAGCAGCCTCGCGCCGCTGGTCACCCACGCGAGCGGCCTCGACCAGAGCAATGGCGCCCTCCGCCCGACCTACGAGTTCGCCCAGCAGCCCGGCAAGCCCCTGTGCTTCGAGGCCGAGCAGGCCAGCATCCTGCAGTTCACCGCCGGCAAGGGGGTCATGGGCCGTGACCCCGACGCCTCGGCCGGCCTCTACGTGGCCTTCGTCGACCGCATGGAGTTCCGCTTCGACCTCCGCGAGGCCGGTCCCTACACGGCCTGGTACCGCGCCTCGTTCCCCCTCACAGGCAACTGGAACCACACGGAGAACATGGACGGCGGGCCCACCCGGACGCAGACGGATAGTCGAGGCGAGGTACTCGATCGCTGGCTGTGGGTCAAGGGCCCCGGCTATGACCTGACTGCCGGCAAGCACTCCTGGAACTTCACTCCCTTCGCGTGGTGTGGCGGAGCGAAGCTCGACCGCGTCGTGCTCTCCAACGACCCGGCCTTCACGCCCGAGGGCGCGGGCCCGTCCGCGACACCGCCAGCCGGCACCCCTGCCGGTGAGGCGCTGACGGAGCAGCTCATGCCGCGCGACCTCATGCGCTGGCAGGCACTCAGCTTCCAGAACCTGACCGGCCAGGGGACGGTGCGGGTCCTGGCCTCGTCCGACCACGGGCTGAGCTGGCAGCCGGTGACGGTCTCCGACGGCACGGCCACGCTCACGGGTGACCGGCCGCTTGCCCTGAAGCTCGTGCTGCAGGCCGCGCCCGACGGCAGTCCCCCATACGTGAAGGGCCTCCAGGTTGACTACCATGCTCGCGCCATCGCGCCGCTCGTGCTGGAGAACGACCAGGTGCGGCTGACCTTCTCCGGCGCCAGCGGGGCCCTGATCGGCCTTACCAACAAGCAGACACAGACCGACTACCTGGTCGCGGGCGTGCCGACGCCCCTGTTCTCGTTCGTTGGCTACCGTCCCGAGTTCGGCACGGTGACCGAGATTGGCTTTGGGCAGGCGCAGCTCGGGAAGGTCAGCCGCCCGGAGCCCGAGGAGTTGCGGCTGGCCCTCTCCCTGCTCGGAGGGAGCCTCACGACCGAGGTCAGCGTGCGTCTGGAGGGCCAGCTCGCCCGCATTGGGATGCAGGTGACCAACAAGTCACCCTATGACCTGGCGCAGGTGCGGCTGTTGAGTCTGAAGGGCCTGCGCATCGGCCGGGACTGCACCGACGACTACCTGTTCACCCCGATCACGACCGGCTCGGTCGTCAAGTACCCGGCGGCGCTGGAGTACCCCCGCCAGATCTACACCGACCGGCCGCTCGCGTACCCCGGGATGGCGACGATGTGCTGGATGGACCTGTGGGACGAGCAGGGCGGCGGGGTCTACTATGCCTGCGAGGACAAGCGCTACCGGGTGACGGAGCTGACCTTCTCCAATGGGACGGAGGACCGCCCGGTGAAGGACGAGGCACGCGGCACTCCTCCACCCGCCGACCCGGCCTACCGCTATGCCAGGGCTGCGGGGGCATACGTGAATCTTGGGTTCGACAAGCGCCTGCGGATCCCGCGCGGGGCCGAGCGGTTCGCGGTCCCGGAGGTCGTCGTGGGCGTGCATCGCGGCGACTGGCACTGGGGTGCGGATCAGTATCGGGCCTGGTCGGAGCCATGGATGGCGGCGGCCAAGCAGACCCCGGACTGGTTCCGCGACTGCCAGGGCTTCTGCAACTGCCACATGATCCACCTGGGTAGCTTCGTGGATCTCGTCAAGGGCCGCCCCCACGGGGGCCGCCAGGGCACCATGCGTGACACCGTCTTCCCGCTGATTGCCATGTGGTGCCAGAATGCAAGCTGTGAGGCCTACTGGAGCACACCAGTCCTGCACCTGCTGCTGGGCAACGAGGAAGAGTTCGCCGCCGGCGTGCAGAAGCAGCACGAGTTGGGCCACCGCTTCATCTCCTACAATCTGCCGCGTGACATCAACCCGCTGTTCAACCAGGGCGAGAAGCGCATCGGGATTGTGCAGATCCGCATGTACAGCCCCGACCAGGTGCCGCCCGTGGGGTTCTACCAGGAGGTCGGTCTGCGCATGTACTGCTTTGAGG
>CAZIWQ010000252.1:0-8065 GCA_964542355.1 uncultured Armatimonadia bacterium | reverse complement strand
GGGAAGGGGCTCAGGGAGGCGGGGCATAGGCGTCAGGGTAGGGGTCCGGCGGGCCACGATGGCAGGCGCATACGTCGCGGTTCCCGCTCTGCGGGATCCGGCCCCCCCGCGGCGGCCCGGTGCCGCGTGCTATTCGAACGGTACCTGCTCGGTCTGGCCGCTGGCCGAGGACTTCTCGGCGGCGCCGAAGACACCGATGACCCGCCGGCCGAACTCACCGGAGACGGGCACGGGGCCGCCGCGCAGCAGGTGGTCGGCGACCTCCTGCCAGTAGTGGTCCCAGTCGGACTCGCGGTATGCGACCTGCTCCTCGTGCCGGGCACCGTCACCCATCGTCACGAGCGTGAGGTTCCCGCCGGAGGGGCCGTGGATCACTTCCTGGTAGCCCACATTGCCGCCGGCCCCGGTGTCGAGGATGCCGCCCTTCGTCCCCAGGATGCGCCACAGCGGGCGCCCACCGACCGCGGCGATGGTGGACCAGGTGATGTCGGCGATGGTCCCGTTCTCGAACCGGATGACCGCTCGCGTCTGGTCTTCATTGGTGATGTCGTTCCAGATGAGCTTATGGAAGAACCCGTTGACACCGGTGATGCGGTGGGGGATGAGGTCGAGCACCCAGTCGATGGCGTGCGGTCCCCAGTAGTAGAACCCGCCGCCCGACTTGGCCTTCTCGTTGTACCAGGCGAGCTGGGGGTGCCACCAGCCCCCCGCGGTGAGCTCGAGGTGGAACACGTCACCGATCATGCCGCTGTGGACGATCTCGCGGATGCGGCGGAAGTTGCCGTCATGGCGCCGGTTGTGGTGGACGGCGAGCATACGCCCGGCTTGCTTGCCGGCTTCGACCATTGCGGTGGCCTCATCCACATTCAGGCACATCGCCTTCTCTACCACCACGTGCTTGCCGGCCCCGAACGCGGCGACGGTGAGGGGGCAGTGGGTGAAGTGGGGGGTGACGATGGAGACCAGCTCGATCTCTTCGTCCTGCCACACGTCGGCCGGGTCATTGTAGGTGCGAATGCCGGGGAACTCCTGCTTCGCGACCTCGGTGCGTGCCGGGTCGAGGTCGCAGACGGCGACGAGGCGCAGGTCGGGGGTGGCGTCGATCCAGGCGGAGTGCGCCCAGCCGAAGTTGTGTTGGGGGCCGTAGCCGAGTACGGCGCAACCGATAGGAGAGGCCATGGTTCATCGCTCCGCTCAAGTGAATGACTGTCAACGACGATGGCGCCCCCAGGGGCGTGTTGCGCCCGCATTGCATCGATTCTGGTGCTACACCAGTAGGTGCGCGAGACGGGCGGTGCTCAGCTCGATCCGATGGTGCCGCCAGGGGCGTGTTGCGCCCGCATTGCATCGATTCTGGTGCTACACCAGTAGGCGGGCGAGACGGGCGGTGCTCAGCTCGATCCGATGGCGCCCCCAGGGGCGTGTTGCGCCCGGGTCGCACCGATTCTAGCCCTGCGCAAGCAGGTCGCGGGCGGCTTTGATGATGTCGTGCACCTGGGGGATGCAGGCATCTTCCAGCGGCGGGCTGTAGGGCATCGGGACATTCCTGCCGCCGAGGACACGTGGGGGGGCCTTGAAGTAGTCGACGCCACGCTCCACGACCTGGCGGATGATCTCCGCGCCCGCGCCGCCGCGCCGGGGCGCCTCGTGGACGACGAGAAGCCGCCCCGTCTTGCGCGTGGAGGCCACGATGCGGTCGACGTCGAGCGGCACGAGTGTGCGGGGGTCGATGACCTCGACGCTGATCTCCCCCTCAAGGTTTGCGGCGGCTTCGAGGGCCTTCACGACGGCATAGGAGTGGGCGACGAGGGTGAGGTCGGTGCCCTCGCGTTTGACATCCGCTTCCCCGAGCGGCACGAGCCACTCGCCCTCCGGCACCTGCTCGGTGAGCGGGTGCAGGAGGCGGTGTTGGATGAAGATGACGGGGCCGTCGTCGCGGATGGCCGACTTCAGGAGCCCCTTGGCGTCGTAGGGTGTGGAGGGCATGACCACCTTCAGCCCCGGGGTGTGGATGAACCACGCCTCGAGGCTGCCACTGTGGTGGCCGCCTTCGCGGGTGCCGCAGCCGGCCGGTGTGCGGATGACGAGGGGGACCTGGAAGCCCCCGCCGGACATCAGCGGCAGCTTCGCGCCCTGGTTGCAGATCTGGTCCATGCACACGCCGACGAAGTCGCAGTACATGATCTCGACGACCGGGCGCAGCCCGGCGGCGGCGGCACCGACTCCCAGGCCCGTAAAGCCGGCCTCGGAGATGGGGGTCTGGAACACCCGCCGGCTGCGGAACTCGGCGAACAGGTCGTCGGCCTCGCGCACGGACCCGATATCCTCGCCGATCAGGAACACTCTCTCGTCGCGCTCCATCTCCTCGCGGAGGGCTTCACTCACGGCTGCAGCGTAGCTGATCTCACGCATGGTGGTCTCCCCAACTGGCATCGTTGTACCTGGTGGTGTGACGGGACTTCGGCCTCCGGCCGAACCCGGTGCGCGGGGCCGGGTGGCGGCAGGGCCGGGATGGAACACGGTGTTGGTGCTGTGCCCACCGGATGGGTTCCACCGGCCGCAGGCGCCCCCTGGCGGCGCGCGCCGTCTGCGCGCCGCCAGGGGGCGCAAGACGGGGTCTGGGGCCTGTGGCCCCCGCGGGGGTTGGGGCGGAGCCCCAAGCCGTTCATGAATCGATCGGGCTAGACCGCGAATGGCTCGAGCGCGGCCGGCTCCGGGAACGGGCTGTTCTTGGCGAACTGTTCGGCCTCGTCGATCTCGGCCATCACCTGTGATCTGACGTTCTCCACGTCCATCTCGCTCAGGGTGCCCTCGGCGATCACTCGGTGGGAGAACAGGGCGATCGGGTCACGCTGGCGCCAGCGCTCGCACTCCTGCGGGTTCTGGTGGCCGCTCGAGACGCCGCAGTGCCCCTCGTACCGGTAGGTCTTGGCCTCGATGAAGGTTGGCCCGCCACCGGTGCGCGCGCGGTCGACGGCCTCCCGCGCCACCTCGTAGACCGCCAGCACATCCTGGCCGTCGACGGTGAGCGCGGGCATCCCGAAGGCCGCGGCGCGCGGGGCAATGTCGGCGGTCGCCATCGCGATGGCTGCGGGGGTCGTGTTGGCGTAGAGGTTGTTCTCGCACACGAACAGGATCGGGAGCTGCCACAGCGCGGCGAGGTTGAGGGCTTCGTAGACGGAGCCCTGGTTGGCGCCGCCGTCACCGAAGAAGGCGACGGAGACGTTGGGCTCGCCACGGTACTTGGCGGCGAACGCCGGTCCGAGGGCCACGGGGACCTGGCCGCCGATGATACCGTTGCCGCCGAGCATCCCGTGGGCGGGGTCATACAGGTGCATGGAGCCACCGCAGCCGTGACTGAGGCCGTCGCGGCGTCCCATCAGCTCGGCCAGCGCCGCCCGGACATCACACCCCTTCGCGAGGGTATGGCCGTGCGAGCGGTGGCTGCTCACGATCATGTCGGCAGGCTCGAGGTTGGTGCACACCCCGACGGACACCCCCTCCTGGCCGATGGAGAGGTGGACGGCCCCGCCGATCATCCCCTCGCTGGCGAAGTCATAGCCGACGCAGGTGAGGAGCTCGTCGGTGGTCTGCGCCTCTTCTTCCGGCGTACCGATCTGCGAGTAGCCGCGGTAGTCGTAGAAGCACTTCAGGCGCTCCTCGAAGAACCGGATGCGACACATCTTCTGCAGCATCTGGGTGAGCAGGGCTTTGTCGGGCATGGCAGGGTCTCCTTCGCGGGTCCGCGCTGTTTGCTGTGGCGCTGCCCTCCGAGCGTTGTGGCACGACCACCTGGCGGATGGCTGTCTCCGTTCACCCGCCGATCTCGTAGGCCGTGTCATACATCGCGACGATGTTCTCGGGCGGGCTGATGGCCTGCAGGTTGTGGCACGGGCCCAGGATGTAGCCCCCGCCCGCTCCCAGAATGCGGATGTTGTCCGCGACCTCCTGTCTGACCTCCTCCACCGATCCAAACGCCAGCGTGTGCTGATTGTCCATCGCGCCGTGGAACACAAGCCGGTCGCCGAAGTCGCGCTTGAGGGCCTCGCGTTCCATGCCCCTGGCCCGCCACTGCACCGGGTCGAGCACGTCGATGCCGATGCCGATCATGTTGGGCAGGTTCTCGCGGCAGGCCCCGTCGCTGTGATGGAAGGCGAAGGCGCCGGCGGAGTGCACCAGCTCGATGATGCGCTGCATGCGGGGGAGGAAGAACTCCTCGATGTGGCCCAAGGAGATGATGAGGCCTTCCTGCGACCCGTAGTCCTCCGCCACCCAGCTCCAGATGACCTTGCCGGGGATGGCGTCGTAGATGCGCTGCATGTTGTGGTAGCACAGGTCATAGAGCTTGTCGAGGCAGTAGTGAACCATCTCCGGGTTGTCGACGAGGTCCATGTAGCCGCGTGCCACGCCGCGCAGCCACTTGTAGGTGGCATAGGGTTCGCAGTGTCCGCCGCGGAGCACCTCGTCCTCGTGCCCGACGAGCTGCTCCGGGATCGCTGAGTAGTCCCACCAGTCGGGGTCCGGCCAGCGGTAGTTGGCCTCGATCTGTTCGACGCTCTCGTACTCAGCGAGTGGATGGAAGACCGGGTCGCGGTATGTGCCCAGGCCATAGTCGGTCTCCTGGTAGACGATGCCGAACACGTCCTGATCCGGGGGGATCGGGGGGCCGACATAGCGCGGCCCGACATCCAGCACCGGGTCGATGTGCAGCCGCCGGTTGACCTCGTCCATGGTGTGGACGCCCAGGTGCGACATCAGCCGCTGAGTGGCTTCCGCGGTCGCCCGGTAGTCTACCGGCAGCCGATCGGCGGGTTGGTGAGTCAGGGTGGCAAGCCATCGCTCGCGTGGGGTCATCTTGGGGCCGCTCCCTCGAGGCGGTTGGGATGTGCCGACCCCGGGAGAGTTCGCCGTGCGGGGCCGATTCCCTGCGCCCACGGTGCAGGAGAAGGCGGACTTGTGCCGGTCGGGCGGGATACGTCGACAGCCGTGCGCCCCGGCGGCCGGACGACCGGCGACTTGGGTCTTGACACGGGGGGGTGTCCGTGCATAATGACAACGTTGTCATTGCGCATGGCAACGTTGTCATGGCGCCGTGCATGCCTCGCGGAACAGGGGGGACGGGCATGGTGAGCCTGAGTGATGTGGCGACGCGGGCGGGCGTGTCGATTGGCACCGTCCGGCGGGTCCTGTACGACTTGGCGCCCGTGCGTCCGGAGACGGCCCATCGGGTGCGGGAGGCACTGGAGGAGCTCGACTACGTCCCCAATCCGTACGCCCGCGCCCTGGTGGGTGCCCGGGCCCCCCTGGTCGCTCTCGTTGTGCCCCAACTGGTCTGGTACGTGGCCAACGTTCTCGTCGTTACGCTCCACCAGCAGATCTCCACTCTCGGCCTGCGCAGTGCCTTCCTCGTCACCGACACGGGAGCTGTCGAGCAGACGGCAGTGGAGTTGCAGCAGCTATCCCCTCAGGCGGTGATCCTCGTCCAGGTTCCGTGGCACGACGGCTACCGCCGCCTGGCGCAGGACGGTAGCTACCTGTCGGGGATTGACCTGCGCTCCGAGCTGCCGCCCGATGTGCCGGCCGATGTCGTGAGCCTGGACCGCGTCGGGGCGTTCCGCAGGGCCACTGAGCACCTGCTGGCATTGGGGCACCGGCGCATCGGCCTGCTGGACTCCTATGGTGCGACGGGCCGTCAGGAGGGCTATACCCAGGCGTTGGCGGGAGCCGGTGTGGACTTCCGTGCGGTGGCAGTGGCGGATTCCGATGGCATTCAGGCGCCCACAATCCGCTGCTGCCTCGAGCAGCTCCTCGCGCCACACCCGGACCTCAGTGCTCTGGTCTGCACGACCGACCTGTGGGCCCAGGAAGCGATCCGTCACCTCGCGGACATGGGGCGGACGGTGCCACGCGACCTCAGCGTCACCGGCTACAGCAACGAGCCGTGGACGCGGTGGACCACTCCTGCGCTCACGACTCTCGATCAGGGCACGGCAGCGCTGTGCAGCCATGCGCTCGAAGCGATGGCGCGCCGACTGGAGGGCTGCACCGCGCCGTGGAGTCGCCGCGTCGTGCACCCCGAGTTGGTCGTACGGGACTCGACGGTCCCGGCATGACCGCGGGCCCCGGAGACGGTTGGCACACGACGGACTCAGGACCGAGGCGCGGTCTTGCGACCGCGCCACACCACACGCCTCACATTGGGAAGGGGAGCGGTAGCCAAGATGTCTCGCCGAGGGTTCACACTCATCGAGCTGCTCGTCGTGATCGCGATCATCGCGATCCTGGCCGCGATCTTGTTTCCGGTCTTCGCACGGGCCCGCGAGAAGGCCCGGCAGGCGTCGTGCTTGAGCAACGAGAAGCAGCTCTGCCTGGCGGTGCTGCAGTATGCTCAGGACTACGACGAGATTCTGACTCCGTACTTCATCTACTGGCGCCCCGGCGACACCAACTGGCTCAAGAGCTGGATGCAGTTGTCCATGCCATACGTCAAGAACGTTCAGATCATGGCCTGCCCGTCGTGGTCGCAGGTCCCGGGGTACTCGGACAACACGGTCAACAACTACACGAACATCCCGGCGGAGAGCTACTGCGCGTCATCGAACGGTCCGGCCGCCCGATCGTTGGCGACGGTGACCCGGCCGTCGGAGACCATCTACGCGTTCGAGACGAAGGGGGCCTACAGCAACCCCGTCAACAACTACCCGCCCGACTCGTGTGGCTACTACTGCGGGCAGACCACCGTCAATCTGGCGTTGAACCTGAACACTAATGCAGCCAACATGCCCCATAATGGCGGCATGAACTGCTTCTTCGTCGACGGCCACGCCAAGTGGATGAACAAGTGGGCCAGTGACGGCTCCGACTTCACGCCCTAGAAGGAGCGGCCGAAGAGCCGTTCTGAGGCCGCGAGGCCACGCCGGAATGGCTCTGGAGGGCACTCAGCCGGCCGCTACGCCTCGGGGGCCGGCCGGATGTGGTCTTT
Source organism: uncultured Armatimonadia bacterium (assembly GCA_964542355.1). Taxonomy (GTDB): domain Bacteria; phylum Armatimonadota; class Zipacnadia; order Zipacnadales; family JABUFB01; genus CAZIWQ01. Next base: position 1,083 of record CAZIWQ010000252.1, on the reverse strand, counting down.
TCGGCCGGACCCCTCGCAGAACCGCTTTGCGGCCGCTCCTCCAGGTCGAGGAGGGTACGCGCTCGGCCGGCAGGCCCAGACCACCCTTGACGGTACCGCACACGCGATGCGGGCTGCTCCTGAGGGTCGGTCGGGTTGCGGGGGCAGCCCGAATTGGCGTGAATGTCGTCTGAGCAGCATGAGGCGGCCAGGCTACAGAGCTGTGGCGGTGGGGTTGTCACACCACATCCACTGCGAGGCAGCTCGCGGTCTGGGGGGAACCCGATGGACGGCCGTCGTCGATGCACTGCGGTAGTGTTCGCGCTCGTGCTCGCCTGCATCTGCACCTCCGCGGACGCAACGGCGCCACCGGAGTGCCTGACCCGGGGCGCGGGCATTGCGCGGTGGGCCATCCCGCTGCCAGGCACCGACTGGCTTGTGTACAACGATGCATGGTACTTCTGGACGATGAAGCTCGACGGCTCCGACAAGCAGAAGCTCCCCGTCAAGAAGCCGGGGGGCGAGGTGCGGTTCCACTCGGTCTCTCCGGACGGCACGAGCATCCTGTATTCGTGCATCGACTGGAGCATCAAGCGTGAGGGCGGCGCTCCGACCGACATCCTGCTTGCCCGTCTGGATGGCTCGGCCCCCGCGCGCCGAATCACGCCGGAATGCCCGCCGGGCCGTCAGGGCTACTGGTACCCGGCATGGGGCCCGGACGGCAAGCGCGTCCTGTTCGCCAGTGACCAGGAGCACCCGGGCAAGGGCTTCGACGTCTTCGCCATGGTGCTCGACGACCCGCACCCGCCGGTGAAGCTCGCAGACGGGATCCGTCCCAGTTGGTCGCCGGACGGCACGCGGGTGGCCTTCGACGGGTGGACCGCACGTGACCCGAGCGTGCTGTTCGTTCTCGAGCTCGGGGGCAAGCGGCTCCCGGTGGTGAGGCCATCGGCCGGCTGACGTCCGGGCCCGGGTGAATGGGAGGCGGGGGCGGTAGCGGCACGCGGCACATCGGGCAGCCCTATCCGGCATGGGCGGGGACAGGGCGGGAGCGCCAGGTGTGCTGCGTGCGGCCATGCCCGTGAGTGGGGTATCGCGGGTGCC
>CAZIWQ010000251.1:0-8090 GCA_964542355.1 uncultured Armatimonadia bacterium | reverse complement strand
CCCTGCGTCACCGTCATCTCCTCGACCGCGACGAAGGACGTGTACTGGGTGACGAGGCGGAACTTCAGGCCGAGGTCCACGATGGCGTCCTTGATCTCCGCTCGTGGCTGACCGCGCTGGATACCCGACCAGTCCTGGTCCATCAGGTCCTCGATGTTGGCCCGCGCCCACAGCGAGCCGAGGACGCCGTTGCCGTCCTGCTTCGCGGGGAGCCTGACCGCGACGGCGCGCTGGAACGGCTCGCCGGCGACCTTCCCGCGCAGCGTGACCTTCCCCGTGAAGGCAGATGTGCACCGGGCGTGGACGACCACGGGCTTGCTGCTGAACAGGTCGGGGATGCGCTTCGGGAAGACCTCCTTCACCGGCGCCGTGCCCCAGTCCACCTCGATGTCGGTGAGGACGGGGTTGCGGAGGCGCTCGTAGAACCGCGTCGCCGTCTTCTCGCCCGACGCATTCAGCGGGATGTAATCCGCCTCGCCGCGCCCGGCCCACGCGATCTTGTCGAGCAGGAAGCGGTTGGGCGCCTGCCCGACACCGAAGGAGAAGACGCGGGCGTTCGGGTGCCGCTGCACCTCATCGATGATGGCCATGTCATTGCCCACATACCCATCGGTCATGAAGGTGACGATGCGCAGGTGGTCCTGGGCGTCCGAGGGGTCCAGGGCCGCCTTGATCGCCTTCATCATCTCCGTACCACCCCCGCCCTTCACCCCGGCGATGAGCTCCTGCACCTGCCCGATGTTCTCCGGCGTTGCTGGCACGGGCTTCGGGAACAGCACGCGGGTGTTCCCGGAGAAGGTGATGAAGTTGAAGGTGTCCTTCGGGTTGAGGTTGTCGAGGCAGTACATCATCGTTTCCTTGGACTTCTCGATCGGGGCCCCCATCATCGAGCCGGAGGTGTCCATGACGAACACCATTTCCTTGGGCGTCACCGCTTCCGGCTTCACCCGCTTTGGCGGCTGCAGGACGAGGGTGACGAAGGAGCCGCGGTCCGAAGCGTGGGTCAGCACCGCATCGCTGATCTCATTGGTGGCGGTGGCGTAGCTCAGGACGAAGTCCTTGTTGGGGAGGACGTCCTTGTGCTTCAGGGCGACATTCACGACGTCCCCGATGCGCTCGGTGGTGACCTCGTGGAGCCTGGACTGTACCTGCGCGACAGGGACGCCGGCGTCGATGGAGACGGAGATGGAGATGTCGTGGCCCGAGCGCGTGCCGGGGGCGGTGACGGGGGGCGTGATCCGGGAGGCGTCGGGAACCTTGTCGGTGTCCGGGGCCCAGCCGGTGCCGGTTGCGGGCTTGCCGCCCCGGGGGGCGGGGACCTCCACGACGCGCCCCTTGTTCTCCGGGGCCACCGGCGGCGTGGCGCTGATGGCATCACCCGGGATGTAGCGCGGCCCGACCACGGTGGGGAACACGAACTCGAACCGGGCATCCTCGAACTTGAGCACCTCGACGTAGCGGATGGTGATCTCGACTTCCTCGCCGGGCATGATGTTCGCCACGGACTGGGTGAAGATGTTGGGGCGCTCCTGGTCCAACAGGCTGGCGACATGGCCGGCGGCCTTGGCCTGTTCGTAGATCTGCCTGGCCTCCTCGCGCTTCTTGATGAGGCCCCGGATCGTGCGCTTCCCGACCCGCATCACCATGTCATCGACGGCCCCGTTCTGCGACAGCGGGAAGGTGTAGACCGCCTCGATGCGGTCCTTGAAGGGGTTATGGAAGCTCTGGGTCACGGTCACGCGGGCGACGAACCCCGAGATGTCCGCATGCACCTCCGTGTGCTTGAGCGGGCATTGCCCGACGTCTTTCCCCTGCTTGTCGAAGGCCTGCAAGGCACCCGGCGTGGGTGCGGCCTCCGGCTTGTCACCTTGCGCGAAGGCAGTTGCGTTCCCGCCACCCCAGAAGCAGAGCGCCAACCAGGTTCCGGCGAACAACCGTCTCCCTACCAGTGTCACGCTGCTCACCATCTTCTCCCCCTTGCTACGCGGACCTCGGTCCGCGAGGTTGCGTCCGATCGACGCGTGGTTACCCCTCATTGACCACTGCACGCGGCCGGAGGTTCCGCGGGACGGACAACGGCTCGGCTGACCACGGAATACACGGAACACACGGAAGACGGCGGAAGGGGAAGGATGAAGGGAACGGCGGGGGGTGTTCGCCGTTGTGTGGGGCAGGCTTTCGAGCCTGCCGCCGTTGCCGTGGTCGTATGCCGTGGTAGGAGCGCTCCCCTGAGCGCGAGCCGTGCCGTCGCCGTTCGCCGTTGCCGTCTCCGTCCGCCGTCTGCCGTTGCCCCCCCGGGCGCGCCCGCCGGGACGGCGGCACTGGCGCCGAGGGAAGGAGGGATGAGGTGGCGGGGGCCGCCAACCAGGGGCTGACACCGCGCGCTCAGACCGTAGCCGCAACCCGCCAGCGCGCCCCCAGCAGCCCATCAGCTAGAGCCGATGCTCCTGTTCGCGGTTCCGCGTCTGTCCGCGTTCCTTGACCCCTGCCCGGCGGGTTTGGTATACTGTCGTGGCTCGGCCCAGTAAGACCGGAAAGAGAGGCATGACATCAGTGGCACACGATCGGGATCGGGATCGGGATCGGGGAGGCGGCCGGAAGCAGAAACCCTTACGTCGACGGCGCAAGCGGCCCTGCATGCACTGCGTGGAGCCGCGTGCCCATATCATCGACTACAAGAATCTGGACGTCCTGCGCCAGTACATCGATGAGCGCGGACGTATCCGCAAGGCCCGCCAGACGGGCGCCTGCCGCAAGCATCAGACTCAGGTTGCCGGTGCCGTCAAGCTGGCTCGCGAGATGGCCCTTGTGGAGTACACCGCGGACTAGCCGACGCACCGCCCCCGACACAAAAGCGACAGCCGCGCGAGCATCTCTGCTTGCGCGGCTTTTGTCGTATGGGGCTGTCCCCGCGGTGTTTACAGCGCATGCGGCTGCGGCTATACTGGAACTGCTACGATCGTCGGCACACCAGCCCCTTGCGGTCTGGTCGCGCGCTGCGCATCGGGGGGAGCGCATGGCGGACCTCGTAGATCTGTTCGAGTTGGCTGCCGAGAACGCAGGCGCCCTGCAGGGGCGATACGAAGCGTTGCTGGCCGCGCGTGAGGAGGCCGCGGCGGCACCCCTGAGGGGTTTCGCACGTTGCGTCCAACACAGCGGCCGCATCTCCATCAACATGAAGCCCTCGGATCTCATTGCCTTCCTCGAGCTCGGGCGGCACCGCAACATGCACGAGCTGGCGGCCGAGGAGGCGGCCAGGACCGGGGAGGACAGTGATGCAGTATTGCGCCGGAGACTCAAGGGCTACTACGCGCGGCGCATGGGCTTCGACGGCCACTTCCGCGATGGCCACGCGTTCCGGTACGGCGCTCTGAACGCGGGAGGCTGTGGTGTGACGATCTTCGGCCAGTTCTGCGGGGTGTTCCGAGACGAGCTCTCCCGCAGTCGGCGCGAGGTGGCGTACCTCCGGTCCGACAGTCTGGCGACCTATGTCTCCCCCGACGGTGAGGTCGACGAGCAGTCAGTGCGCGAGGAGGCAGCCCCTCACAGCCATCGCCACTGCCTGGCGACCCTCAAGCACTGTGACAGCATCCCGACCTGCGAGGCGGCTGGTTGGCCCTCGCTGCTCTGTTCCGGTCCAGGACGGGGCTTCGTGGAAGCGGTCTTCACCGGCGAGGCCCGCCCCGGGGACCTGGAGGCGGTCAGGCTGGCGAAGTCGGAGCAGCAGCGCCACTACGACGATCTGTTCGACGCTGCCCGCGGAGCACTCAGCCGGGCGCGGGGTGCACAGATCGACCAGTTCATCAAGGCCGTTGAGCTCCTGGAGGTATCTGGTGTGGCCCTGGAGGTGACGGACGGTGCTTGAGGTGACAGCGATCGCACCACGGGACGGGTGGGCCTTCGTCCGCGACGGAGGTCACATCTGGCTCGTGAGGCCTCCGTACACCCGGGCGACCAGGGCGGAGGTGAGCGAGGACGCCATTGGCCGAGCGGTTAGCGACCACGGGTTTGTGGTCAGCGACGAGACGTTCCCGAGCTGGGCCGGCGTGGTCGCATTCCTGGAGGATCAGACCGTCTCAGCAGCCGGGGCCGCCCTCGAGGACTCCGAGAGACTGCGACGGCTCTTGGCACACGCGCCGCTCGATGTGATCCAGGGCTACCTCACCCGCATCGCGTCCGAGCTCATCCCGCAAGGCGAGTACGCGGCCGCACTCGCCCTGCTGGCGGAACTGCTCGAGCTCGACAGCGTGAAGAACCGGCGGGACCTGCTCGACGGGGCAACGACGCTCAATGCCGACTGCCGTCACGCCCTGGCGCGCGCCTCGGCGGCCAGGGCTGGGCTCGCGCGCGACGAGGAACTCCTCAGCAGACAACTGCCCCACGTGGTGCGGGCCCTTGGGCTCGAACCCGTCGACGCTCTGGCCAGAGAGATTGATCGCCGCCACCAGGTCCTGCCCGTTGGCGCGCGATAGGAGCCCGGCCATGCGCACGATTACCTTCTACTCATACAAGGGTGGCGTGGGCCGGACGCTGGCTGTCGCCAACGTCGCGCGGTACCTCGCGCGCTTCGGCCATAGTGTCTTCGCGATGGACTTCGACCTCGAGTCACCGGGTCTCCACTACAAGCTAGCTCCGGACATGGTGTCCCAGATCCGTCTCGGCGTCGTGGACTACATCCACTCCTTTGCGGCGGAGAACGAGACACCCACTGACCTCACCGACTACGTCCTACCCCTTCCACGGGACGCCAACACCGAGGGGACGATCCACCTCATGCCAGCCGGGAACGTCGCCTGCGCCGAGTACTGGCGTCGCCTGGCGCGCATTGACTGGCACGCACTGTTCTACTCGGACAGCGCGCCAGGTTCCGACCCGCATGCGCCCCCCACGGGCCTCCACCATTTCCTCGAGCTGAAAGCGCGCATTGAGGAGGAGTACCGCCCCAACTTCCTGCTCATCGACTCGCGCACCGGCATCACGGAGATCGGCGGCGTGGCCACCAGCGTGCTTTCGGACTGCGTCGTGTGTCTCCTCCTGAACAACCAGGAGAACCTCGACGGCGCCCGCGCGGTCCTGCGCAGCATCGCCGCCGCGCAACGGCTGCCCGGACAAGAGCCCATTCAGCTACTCCCAGTGCTCAGCCGTGTCCCAAGAACCCGGGACCCCCGTCAGGAACAGACCACACTCAGGAAGGTACGCGAGTTCCTCAGCCAGGAGGCCGAGGTCCTCGCGGAGACCCCCGCGCTCCCCGAGCCCATCGCCCTCCACTCTGGGCCTCAGCCCGAGCTTGCGGAGGCGCCGATGGAGGGCGGTGATACGCGGGACCCTGACCTGTCCCTGCTCGCCGACTACCTCCCGATCTTGGCCCATCTGCTCCCGACAGACGCCCCCGTGTGTTCGCTCACGTCCCTCTCCCATGCGGTTCTGGCGGCGCGCGCCATCGATGGCCCGGCGCGTGTGCAGCGGGAGCCGGCAGAGGTGGCCATCTCTCCCCATGATACAGATGGGCACCTGGCGTTGCTCAGTTGGCATGACACGCATGTGTCACAGGCGGCGCCTGTGATCCTATACTCATCGGACATTTCTCTTGAGCGTTTTGATTCACTGCAAGATGCCCACATTACCTTTGGCAGGAAGATAATGCATGGCTTTGTCCTGCTGAATGAGCATTTGCTCCGCATCTCCCTTGGTCGACCCCCCGTCCCGGAGGAGACCCCGTCCGTCGTCGAGATCGACGACGAGCCCTCGCGACGTCCCCCCTCTCGCGAACCCGATGGCCCCCAGACGGGATGACGCGCGCTGGACGAAGTGCCCTCCCACACACGGAGTGCCAAGGTGGGGTAGCCGCCGCCAGCTCCCGGACCCCTGTGGCGAACTGGCGGGCGTGGCGCAAAGGCCCACCAACTGCTTGTGGCGATGCCGGGCCCGCTTCTGCGGAGGAACCCCGGCCCCGTTGTCTTCGCGGGCATATCTCAGGGCTTCAGGGCCCCGCACCAATGGTCGCGGTCCAAGCGCACGGTCACGCCGATGCTCAGTTCCTCTGCAGCCAACAAGGTTATCGCCGGGATCCGGGAGAGCGTGTCACACGGTGGGCTCTGTGGCCATAGCCCAGCGCGACGTACACATGGGTGGTTGCTAGAACTGCGGCTGGTTGGGCGGGCTGTCGCCGCTGGCGACCAACCCGATGTCCTGCAGGTCCCGCGTGGCATCCTCGATCACATTCACCGTCAGGAAGCCACCGGGCAGGCTGTAGCCCGCCGCCTGCACCACGAGACGCTGGTTCCCATGGTCGATCTTGCCGATTGTGAACGCCCCGGTCGCATCCGTGACCCCGTCCTCGTCGCCAACGGTCACGACGGCCCCCACGATGGCGGCACCATCGGCAGCCCGCACGATCCGTCCCGTGACGGCCCCCTCACGCGGGTAGACCGTATCGATCGCGTTGCACCCCGCGCCGACCAGGGCTGCCAGGCTCACCACAGCCAGAGCCAGACCCCACAGCCGCGTTCGCTGTGTCATGGTGTCATCCCTCCATCAGTTCAGGTCCCCGCAGGCCGGGGCCCTCGTGGCCGACGAACCGCCATCTGCGGCGGTCCGGGCAGACGTTGGTCGGCCGGGTCGCTAGCGCACGCGCAGTGGCAGGACGCTGGAGGCCTGGGTGCCATCCTCAGCGACGCAGCGCACCGAGACAAGGTACTGGCCGGACGGAACGCGACTGCCACTGAGGCTCGTGCCGTTCCACCTCGCCGTATGCGTCCCCGCGCCCTGGTAGCCACATGCGATCGCGGCGACCTTGCGCCCGGCGATGTTGAGCACTTCCACCTGCACGTCCGCCGGTGCCGACAGCGCGTACACCACCTGCGCCCCACGCGTCAGCGACTGCGCCACGGCGCTGGTGAGCATGGCCTGCTGACTGCGCGCGGAGACCTCCACGCGCAGGTGCCGGCGCGCACCCGTATCCCCGGCGACGAAGCTGAAGCTGCGCGTGGTGCGCATGTTCACGCTGCGCCCGCTCTCGAGGTCCTGCAGCACGACCGCCTGATCGGCCGGAACCGCCGAGAGGTCGGGGAACGAGATGTCCACGCGGGCATGCGGGATATCCGTCACCGCGATGAGGTCCCAGGTCTGGCGGGCCGTGGCGGCGACGAGGCTCACGGCATTGCGGCAACCGTCGGCACCCTCCGCGTACACGTCGACGTACCCCTTGCGCAGGGACGGCGGGTTGGCCGCGGTGACTGCCGCTCCGGTCTTGGTGACCCCAATGTAGTTGCACTCATCCACTGCGCCCCCCGCGCTCGCCGCGACACGGATCGACCAGGCGACGGGGTCAGGCTCCGCCGCGGTCGTTGCGGTCGCACCGAACGTGAGCGTGCAGTTCTCCGCCGCGCGCAGCCAGAAGCCCTGCCACGGCTCCACCGATGACAGCGCGTTGCCCAGGGTCAGGTTGGACAGCAGCAGGTAGCCGGTCCCATCCGCATTGAGTGTCCAGCCGTAGGGCTGTACGCTGCCCGACGCCATGACGGCGGACCACGCCAGCGGAGCGGAATACGGGTTCGCCAGGAGGTTCCAGTCCCTGGCCAACTCGCGCGTGGTCGCCCCGCTGGGGGCATACCCGCTGAAGGCGACCGTGTGGGCGTTCGGGTACTTGACCCACACACCCATGCCGGGGACGAGGTCGTAGCTCTGCTCACCGAGGGTCTGGTAGGTCTGGGTCTCTGCGCGCCAGCGAGCGACGGCGCTGGTGCCCAGGACGGTGGCGGCGGCCGGGACGATCGGGTTGGCGGGGATACCGATCAGCCATGTCCCCGGGCTGAACGCCTTTGTGAACTGCCGGGGCTGTGGCGGGCTCGAGACGGCCTTCGCGGCGTCCGCGCGGGTGGCGTCGGTTGCCGACCGCGCGCCGACGACGACGCTGTGGGTGCTATCAGACGGCACGCCACGGTCGACGGCCACGTCGATGCGGAACTCGCGCGAGTCACCCGGAGTGAGCGGCCCGACGACCCAGCCGTCGTCGGTTACCTGTGTAGTGACGTCGCTGCCGCCGGTCACCGCGTCGTAGTAGCGCACGACCCATCCGCTGCCACCGGCCC
>CAZIWQ010000250.1:6354-8099 GCA_964542355.1 uncultured Armatimonadia bacterium | reverse complement strand
CTGATCAGCCCCACGGTGAGGCAGGCGCCGGCCAGCGTGAGGCAGGAGACGAACACGCCGCACGTGACTGCCGCAGGCGCGTTTCGCCCCCGCAGGGCGTCCAGCACGACCAGGGCAATGATCAGCAGCACCAGCGCGGCGGGCAGCGTCCATGGCAGCGGCGGCACCGGCACCGTCCGGAGCTTCCAGACCCAGATCGCCGCGTGCCCGCGCGGGAGCAGCCCGGCCACGAGCAGGCCGGCGCAGCCGAACCCACCGGCCGTGGCCACGACCACGGCCGGCCATATCGTCCACGGGGACAGGCTCACCGCAGGTGAGGTCGACTTCATGGGCTCATCCCGACGGCGCGATAGAGGTCGGCCAGCTCGGCGGGCAAGAGCTCGCGCGCCTGGCCTTCCGCCAGCTCTCCCAGCCGCAGCGGCCCGATGGCCACTCGCTGCAGCCCGACGACCTCGGCCCCGACCGCGCGCACCATCCGCCGGATCTGCCGCTTGCGGCCCTCGTACAAGACGATCGTGAGGCGTTGGGGGGCCCCCGCCGCAACGCTCACCTCGGCGGGTGCCGTAGTCCCGTCCTCGATTGGCACGCCCTCGCGCAAGGCCTGCACCGCCGTCGCGCTCAGGACCGGGGCAACGTCAACCAGATAGGTCTTGGGCGTGTGGTGCGATGGGTGCGTGAGCCGGAAGGCGAGGGGACCGTCGTTGGTCAGCAGAATCAGCCCGGTGCTCATCAGGTCGAGGCGACCGACCGGGTAGACGAGTGCGCGCAACTCGGGCGGGATGAAGCCCATCACCGTCGGGCGCGCGCGGTCGTCCTCGCGCGTGGAGAGCACACCCGCGGGCTTGTTCAGCATCCAGGCGACCGTGTGCTCGGGGAGACTGAGGGGCCGGCCGTCGACGGCGATCTCATTGACTCGCGGATCGGCCTTGGTCCCAAGCTCCGTCACGATCTGCCCGTCCACCGTCACCCGGCCCTGTAGCATCAGTTGCTCGCCCGCCCGGCGCGAGCCGTGCCCGGCGCGCGCGAGCAGTTTTTGCAGCCGTTCCAAGCAGCAGCACTCCCGCCGAGAGACACAGCAACCATTTCCCGATCACATCGGGGAACGCCAGGCGCTTCACCCGGCCCCACACACTGAGCTCCACACTGCCGGCGGCGCACAGGGCCACTCGCCCCATCACACGGTCGCCGGCCATCACCTCCAGCACACCCAGTCGCTGGCCGCGAGCGACCGGCGCCATCGCCCGCACGGCGCGCGCCCGCATCTGCGGGGCCCGACCGCCCCGCGGGACGACCGCGCCCAGTGCCGATCCCGCGACCAGGTCGACTTGCGGCGACAGCCCGTCCACCACCGGCGTCGACCACCCCCCCTGACCCGCCCGGACTACGGTCCGCTGCTGATAGTGGGAGAACGCCCACTCTAGCAGCGTCCGCGCGTCCTGCCACGCGTTCTGCGACTTGAGGACGACGGCGATCACGCGCCACCCGCCCTGCGTCGCCGAGGCCGCGAGGCATCGTCCCGCCGGATGGGTATAGCCGGTCTTGATCCCATCGCACAGGGGCCACTCCCGCAGCAGCCGATTGCGGTTGGTGAAGTCGCGCGGCGCGAGCGTGCGCGGCGGTGCGACGACCGGCACCACGACCTTGCGGCCCGTGCGGGGGGGGGGCGGCGGTGTCGCGTAGACGGGGCGCAACATGCGGAAGCTCTCGGTCGCCACGATCTGCCGGAACGCGGGCAACTGCATGGC
>CAZIWQ010000250.1:4327-6344 GCA_964542355.1 uncultured Armatimonadia bacterium | reverse complement strand
GGTCACGCGCCGTCGAGTAGTGGGCCTCGGCGTGCAGGCCGTGCGGGTTCTGGAAGTTCGTGTTGGTGGCCCCCCACTGGCGTGCACGCTGGTTCATCAGGGACACGAACTGCCCGACACTGCCCGCCACCGCCTCAGCGACCGCGAGGCTGGCGTCGTTGGCTGACCAGAGGAGGACCCCCTGGAGCAAGTCACTCAGGCGGAGGCGCTCGCCCGGCTCCAGGCACAGTCCGGTCTCGGGCACCGCCGCCGCGGTCCGGGAGATCGCGACGACTCGCTGCGTATCGCCGGCCTCGAGGGCCAGTGCCGCCGTCATCATCTTCGTCAGGCTGGCCGGGAACATGCGCTGGTCCGGGTTGAGCGACCACAGCTCCTGTCCCGTCACGGCGTCAACCAGGATCGCCGCCTGAGCGGTGACCATCGCCTGCCCGGTGCCCTTGGTCTGCCCGGTGCCCTTGGTCTGCCCGGTGCCCTTGGCCTGTCCGGCATCCTTCACCTGCGCGGTGCGCGGCGCCGGGTCGGCGGCGCGCGCCGGCGGCGGGGGACACGTCAGGGCCGCGGCCAGCACCCACAGCACGAGGGCGACAGGCATCTGCCCGCCACGGCGACCGGCGCCCCGTGTCGGCTCGCGATGGTCGCTCGTCGTCTCACCGGCTGGCTTGGTCATGCCTGCTCACAGCACTCAGGTGCGGGGGCTTCCGGTGCGGCGCCGGTGCCCGGCTCTTCGCCCGGATTGTCGCGTGGCGCAGCCTCCGCGGCATCCTCGGGTGGCGGGGCGGCCGCGGCGGCCGGCTCATCGCCGCGCCCTGTCTCGGTCGAGCCGTCGCCGACCGGTGTTTCCGTCGGCTCCCGCTCGTGTGCCTCTTCGTCGGCGATCGCAGCCACCTCGTCGGCCAGCGCCGTTGCCGGCTCCTCCGCCTCGTTGGTGATCAGGATGCCCTGCTGCTCCATCTTGCGGCGCAGCTCGCTGATATCGGGCAAGTCGGCGAGGTCATTGAGGCCGAACAATGACAGGAAGCGGGGCGTGGTCTCCAGGAGGAAGGGGCGCCCCGGGGCCTCCTTGCGACCGGTGATGCGAATCAGGTCTTTGTCGATCAGGCTACTGACCGCGCCACTGGAGTTGACACCCCGCACTTCGTCGATCTCCGGGCGGGTGAGGGGCTGGCGATAGGCGATGATGGCCAGTGTTTCGAGGGCCTGGATGGAGAGCCGCTCAGGATCTGGCTCCAGCAGTCGCTCCACACACTCGGCATATTCCGACCGGGTGCCCAGAGCCCAGCCACCGGCAAGCTGGACTACTTGCAGACCCGTGTTCCTCCGAGCGGTGGCCAACTCCTCCAGCAGCCGGGGGAGGTCCGTCGCCTCGACTTCCAGCACCTCCGCGAGGCGGCCGATCGCGACCGGCTCCTTGGCGGCAAACAGCAGGCATTCGAGCGCATTGGTCATGTTGTCGTATTCTGGCATAGTGCGCGTCTCGTAGTGGTTGCGGGGAGATGCGGGCCCCTGGCGAGCCCGTTACGGAACTGCATTGGCCGGGTCGCGGCCCTGGCGTGAGACGGTGGAAGTCGCGTCGCCTGGAGTGCGGTTCCACCTCTCCCCCCGGGAGAGGTCGCCCGAAGGGCGGGTGAGGGCGCCGATACCCACTACCACACCCGCCCTCACCCCAACCCTCTCCCGGTGGGAGAGGGAGTCCCGTGCCGTCGCCTCAGTAACACCCGACCGGGAGGCGCGTGTCCGAACTCCGGCGGCAGGCTGGGCAGCCGGAGGCAGCGGGGCCGCCAACCTTCGCGGGAGCCCCGCCCTCCGGGCTGCAACGACCCTGCCCGTGGGCTCTGCACCGACCGATCCGTGCGACGGGCCGAACCCATGGCATCATGCCGAGCACGGCGTTAGTCCGCCAGCGTGACGACGATCTGGCGGGCCTCGCTGCCGTGCGACACCCGGATCTGCCGGCGCCGGATCAACTCCAGCGTGGCCAAGAAGAACAGCACGATCATGATGCGGCTGGTCGGCAGCT
>CAZIWQ010000250.1:0-4317 GCA_964542355.1 uncultured Armatimonadia bacterium | reverse complement strand
GGTCGGTGAAGTTGCAGCGGCGGTCGACGGCGGCACTCAGACGCATCAGCATGTCCTCGATGCAGTCAGAGACGGTCACCTCGGCCGGCCGCACGATGGCAGGGGGCGCCTCCTTCGACCGCTCCAGCATCTCCTGGATCGCCGCCACCATGTCGAACAACGACACGTCCGCCAGGGGGACATACCCGCTGCGGATCTCGTCATCGTCCGCGAGGGCGCGCAAGAACACGCGCTGGCGCATGGTGCGCGACTGCGCGAGCAGCGTCGCCGCCTCCTTGTAGGCGCGGTACTCCTCCAGCCGGCGGCGCAGGTCCTCCTCGGTCTCCACGTACTCCTGCTCGATCAGCTCATCCTGAACCTGATCGTCCTGGCGCGGGAGCAGCACCCGTGACTTGAGCCACAGCAGGTTCGCTGCGACGACGAGAAACTCGCCGGCCAGATCGATGTTGATCTGCGCCATCGTCGTCAGGTAGCGCAGGTACTCGTCGGTGATGTCGGAGACCTGCACCTCGGCGATCTCCAGCTCTTGCCGCCGTACCAGGTGCAGGAGCAGGTCGAGCGGCCCTTCGAAGATCTCGATCTTGATGGGGAACCCGGTAAAGGTGCCCGCCGGGGTATCCTGCGCTACGGTCGTCGCAGCCATGAGAGGTTCTGTTACTCATCCCTGTGGGGTATCCGGGCGGACGGCGGCGGGGTCCCGCGCTGCGCGACCCTGCCCTACAAACGGCGACGACGCACGGCAAGGCGACGGCGGCGGGGTCCCGCCCTGCAGGACCCGCCCTACAGACGGCGGCAGGCAACGGAAGCGCAGCAAGCGGCACTGGCGCGAGACGAGCGGCCGAAAAGCCGTTCTGAGGCCGCGACGCTACGTTCACAGGCCCGCGGAGGGCGCTCACAGCCGTTCCATCGCCAGAGACCCGGCCGGAAGTGGCCTCTTCGGCCGGGTCTCCAGTCAACGTTGCAGCCGGGGCCGAACTTCGCGGGCGCGCTAGTTCCGTGCCTTCAGGTGCGACATGTCGCCCATCAGCACACTGAGCGGGTGCCCCGTCGGCTGATCGGGGTGGCCCTGGATCTCCACGTGCTCCCCCAGCACCGAGTCTACCAGACCCGAGGGCAAATGGCGAATCTGGCTGTTGCGCTGGACGATGCAGTTGCGCAGATGCGCGTTGACGATCTCACAACCCTCGTCGATGGCGACATCGGGGCCGATCGTGGAGTCCTCGATGATGCAGTTGTGCCCGATGCGGCAGGGCCCGATGAGGCGCGAGCGCGTGGCGTGCGCGCCGCGGTCGAGGCCCACGGGGCCGATGACCTCACAGTCGTCCAGCGCGTCGGCCGGTGCCGTGAGCTCCTGGCGCAGGAGCCAGCGGCGGTTGGCGCGCAAGAGAGCGGTCGGCTCCCCGGTATCCTCCCACCAGCCCGCCAGCTCGTTCCAGGCAACCCGGTGCCCGGCGGCGATGATCCGCGCGATGGCATCGGTGATCTCCAGCTCGCCCTTGGCCGAGGGCGCCACCGTGGCGATGGCCTCGAAGATACTGGTCCGGAAGGCGTAGATCCCGACCACGGCGAGGTTGCCGGGCGGGTCGGCGGGCTTCTCGATAACGCCCGTGACGCGGTCTCCCGTCACCTGGGCGACCCCGAACTGCCTGGGATTGTCGACGGGTTTGAGCGCCAGGGCGGCCTCCCAGGCGCCCGCCTGTAGGAACTGCATGAACGGCACGAGCCCCCGCTCAAACAGGTTGTCGCCGAGGTAGACAAGGAACGGCTGCTCGGCGGTGAACTCGCGGGCGAGGCTGACGGCATGCCCGATGCCGAGCGGCTGGGCCTGGGGGATGTAGTGGACCTCCAGACCCCACGTATCACCGACCCCCACGTAGCGGCGGATCGCGTCGGCCTGGTGCCCGACCACCAGCGCCACCTGGCGGATACCGGCCGCCCGGAGGTCGTCCAGCGCCCAGCCGAGGATTGGCTTGCCGGCCACCGGCAGCAAGTGCTTGGGTTTGGAGAACGTCAGCGGCCGCAAGCGGCTGCCCTCACCCGCACACAGGACGACCGCCCTATCAATCATGGACCGTGCGCTCTTCCCTTCAGCCGGGGCTAAGAAGAAGCCTCCGGGGGCCGCGGGTCTGCACCCGGCGGTGGTCACAGACCTAGCAAGATCCGCATCAAGGTATCGACTACCGGCCACACGACCCCACCCGCCAGCACGATGACGGCGATCAGCAGGATCGGGCCGGACTGGTGGTAGATGGCGTCCAGTCGGCGCGCCTTGTCTACCGGCAGCAGGGCCGACAGAATGTGCGAGCCATCGAGTGGATAGACCGGGATCAGGTTGAATACCGCCAGCACAAGCTGCAGCTCAATGATCGTCACGAGCGGCTGGGCGTACACGCCCGCCACCCCCAGACGCACCGGCAGCGCCAACAGGGTTGCCGTAATCAGGTTGGCGAACGGCCCCCAGAGCGAAACCATGATCTGGTCGTGGCGGGGCTGGCGGAACATGAAGGGGTTGACGGGCACCGGCTTGGCCCATCCGAACCCGAACAGCAGGATCAGCGTGCTGCCGATGGGATCATAATGCGCCAGGGGGTTGAGTGAGACTCGCCCGTTCGCACGCGGCGTGGGGTCGCCGGCCTGCTCGGCCCGGTAGGCGTGGGCGAATTCGTGAACGGTGATCCCCAGGGCCATCGCGATCAGCCAGGTTACGGCCAGGCCGAGGTCCCCTGTCTCTAGTGCCCTGAGCATGCTCTTCCTTCCGTGGTTACGCTGTGGCCCGTCGCAGTCCGCCCGGGATCCGGCCGCGAAGGCCACCTCCGGCCGGCCCGCGAGGCACAGCGGCCGGCTGAGTGCCCGCCAGAGGCATTCTGGCGTGGCCTCGCGGCCTCAGAACGGCTTTGCGGCCGCTCTTCTAGCGCTCCTCGTCCCGCCGGAGGGCCTCGGCGGCGACGCTGAGCTGTTCGGCGCGATCGGCCGCATGGTCGAGCTTGGCTCGGATCGCGGCCTGGATGGCCCGGCCAAACCCCGGCCCGGGGCGGTACCCGAGGGCCCGCAGGTCACCGGCCGCAATGTCCGGCCCCGTACCCGCCAGCTCGCGCCAGTAGCGCACGAGCGCGGCGCGCGAACGGGACTCGCGCGTCGCCAGCCACAGTGCAATGATAGCGCCGAAACCGGCTTCCCGCAACTGGTCCCACAGGTCCCCGGGGCGCGCGGCGGCGACAAACCCCCGGGGCCACTGCCGCAGCAGACGCTGAGCGCCCCGCAGCTCCCGCGCGGCGGGGCGGTCCAGGTGCAGGCGGTCGATCACCTGCTCCGCCTCGACCCCCCGACCCAGCAGCAGTGCCGCCAGGCACCCGACGGTCCGCGACCGCGGGTCATGAGCCTGATCGAACAGGTCGAGCGCGAGCGGCAACTCGTCCAGCGCCTGCAGCGCCCGTCGGGTGAAGGCGGCGCGAGCCCCCAGGGCCCGCGTCACCCCCAACTCGGTGGCCCGCCGCAGGGCGTCGGGACCAATCGAGTTGCCAAGCAGAGGCAGGATCGCTTCCCCCAGTCGCTCACTCGAGACCGTGTGCAGCGCGCCCCCCCGCACCGCCTGCCGGATCCACTCCTCGGTCGTGGGCTCGATCGCAAACCCCAGGCGCTGCTCGAAGCCAATGGCGCGCACGATCCGGGTGGCATCATCCCAGAAGCTGCGGTGGTGAAGCGCGCGGACCGCCCCCGCCGCGATGTCCGCCATCCCCGCCGTCGGGTCCAGCACGCTCCCCCACTGGGCGGGATCGAGGGCGAGGGCGATGGCGTTGACGGAGAAGTCGCGCCGCCACAGATCGTCCGCGATGGCGGCGGGCCGGACCACGGGCAACGCGCCCGGCCGCGCATAGCTCTCGCTGCGGGCCATGGCGATATCCAGACACACCCCGCCGGCGAGCCGGAGCGAGGCGGTCTGGAAGCGTTCGTGGATTACCAGCCGGCCGCCCTGCTGCTGTGCGAGCGCCGCGGCGAATCCGAGGCCGTCGCCCTCGACGACGAGGTCCCAGTCATCGTGGGGCCGCGCGAGCACGAGGTCACGGACCGAGCCGCCGGCGGCATACAGGCGCACGCCGAGGTCGGCGGCCAGCCGGCCGGCGTGCACGAGCAGCGCCCGTTCCGGCGCTCCCAGTTGCTGTTCCAGGGCGGTTTGCATGGTGCCTGAACACCGGCTGACGCGACCCACCGACCAAGTGGGTTGAGCGTCTCGCTCGACGACGACTCGCCGACCGCGACGACGTCGCTGTTTTCTGGCCAGCCCGTCGGCGACCGCACGAACTCGGCCTCTGGGCCGAT
>CAZIWQ010000249.1:0-8117 GCA_964542355.1 uncultured Armatimonadia bacterium | reverse complement strand
GAACGGGGTCTGGGGCCTGTGGCCCCAGCGGGGTTTGGGGCGGAGCCCCAAGGTGCTCATGGACAGAACGGGCTAGTCGAACTCGATCGCCGTGTCCTTCCCCCACTTCTCGCCATAGCAGTGCAGCCGCACGTCGTCTGTCTCCGGCGGGTAGTTTGAGTCCCCATAGCTCCAGAACATCCGCACATCCCCCGGCCCCAACTGATGATTGAGGGCGACCTTGACGTTGTTGTGCGAATAGCGTGAGCCGCGGGTGATGTGCCGGGTATTGACCCACGTGCGGCCCTGGTCCACCGACTGCCACTCCTCGATCTCGCCCCCATCCTCCCGGGGCTGGACGGGAGTCGAGGGCGCATACACCCGGATGTCGTCGTCCGCCAGGATGGCAAGCCCTCCATCGTCGTACATGTGGTCACTCCCGGTGAGTGTCGCGAACTGCCACTCGCGGCCGGTGAAGCGTGCGACCTGCCAGGTGCCCTCATACGTCCGGGGCTCGGAATCGATGAACAGGACGTACGGCCGCCCCTCCCCATCGAGCTGGATGTCCTTGAGCCACACGCCGCGCTGGCCGCAGTTGTAGATCTCTTCGGCGGTCTCCTCCGTGACTGGCAGCTCATACGGCGTCCCGTCGCTGCGATGCCAGGTGACGCCGCCATCGTCGGAGCCGGCATAGTAGATGTTGTAGCGGCGGGCCCACAGGTGCTTCTCGGCAATCTCCTCGGGTGTGCCCCCTCCCAGCCGTGACCAGACGAAGTGGACGCTGCGGGGGTATGCGCCCCCGCCCCCGATGCTCACGCCATAGACTGCGGACTCGCCCAGGTTGACCAGCTCGCGCGACGCCTCCCACGAGCGGCCGCCATCGCGCGATACTGTCATGCGCCAACTGCAGGTGGTCCACTGCGGGGCCTGGCGGTAGGAGACGAAGATCTCACCCGGCACCAGCTCCCAGCACTGCGGGTAGGAGGTGTTCTGATCGGGGAGGGGCGCAACCGGCTCCCACTGTGCGAGGTCGTACGGCTGCAGGGAGCGCACCACCCGGGTCTCGTGTCCGTGCGCACCATAGAACACCACGAGATGCCCGCTCTGCTCAATCAGCAGCGTCGGGTTGCGGTGGGCGTCGCCGTCGGGATTGCTGCCCAGGACGACGGGGTGGGCGAAGCGCCCGGTGGCGTGCTCGTAGCGGCTGATGGTGGGCGCGTTGTCACCGTTCCCGTAGACGAAGAAGGTGGAATTGACCTCGGGCCGGTAGATGGCCATGGGCCGGTGCCAGGCACAGTAGGTGGCCATCGGCCCCGAGTAGACCCACTCGTGCCCGGGTAAGGTATTGACTTTGTGGCCGCAGCAGTACCACACACCACGACACTCGACAGGTAGATCGGTCATGGGATGCCTCCGGTGTCAGCAAGTAGTTCGCCCCACGTTCGCGCCGCTCGCCCCAGCCACCTCCCCCGGCGACTACCCGACCACGGTGATGCGCGGATGCCGAAGGAAGGCACCAGGTGGACGGGGAACGGAACAACGGCAGAGCGATGCCCTCCAGCCGCCGTGCAGGAACGGGCAAGTCGTGGCACTTGCCCCGCAACACAGGAGGTACGTTGATGCCCACCCATGATGATGACGCCGCTCGCCGCGCGTACTGGACGGC
The DNA here is from genome assembly GCA_964542355.1 of uncultured Armatimonadia bacterium. Lineage (GTDB taxonomy): Bacteria > Armatimonadota > Zipacnadia > Zipacnadales > JABUFB01 > CAZIWQ01. Next base: position 6,472 of record CAZIWQ010000249.1, on the reverse strand, counting down.
AAGGCTCGACGAGGCGGATGCCTTCATGCGCCAGATCGCCGTCTACCCCGTGGAGGAGTGCGGCGAGCCCATGGCCTCGCTCGTGGAGGCCGCTCGCTCGGCCGAAGTCGAGGTGGCCTTCTCTGACCGACCGCATGTGCATGGTCTCCCCCGCCAGTTCTTCCTCCGCGCCGGGCTGATCCCCCAGTTCGTTGCCGCCGCGCAGGAGATGAACGCGCGCGGCTGGGTGCTCAAGGTCGAGGACGCCTACCGGACCGTTGAGATGCAGCGCGGCCTCGGGCAGCAGGAAGGCATGTTCACCGCCGTCCTGCGCAAGGTCGTGTGGGAGTGCCAGGGCGAGCGGCCATCCGTCGAGCTGCTCGGACGGCGAGTTGCCGGCCTCGTCGCGAACGCCCCCGCCGTCGGCACCCACATGTCCGGCAGCGCGATGGATATCTCCGTGCTCGTGCGCGACACCGGCGAGGAGGTTGACCGCGGCGCACTCTACCCGGAGATGTCCGAGCGGACGCCGATGACATCGCCGTTCGTCCCCGACGACGCCCAACGCAACCGCCAGGCCATCACTGCACTCATGGCCGGCCACGGTTTCGTGACCTACCCCTGGGAGTTCTGGCACTACAACGACGGGGATGCCTACGCCCAGCACCTGAACCGTACGGGCCGGCCGGGGCGCTATGGGCCGGTGCACATGGACCCGGCGGACGGGAGCGTGACGCCGATCGACGACCCGACCGCTCCCCTCAACTCGCCGGCGATGATCCGCGAGGCCATGGAGCGGGCCCTCGCGGCACAGGCCACGACGCCCGAGGACTGATCGCGGGCGCTGCTCCTGTCAGCACTCTCGCGCACGAAAGGTAACCCCCATGACCGGCAGATTGCCCATCACGATCCTCGTCGCGTTGGCTGTGAGCGCGAGCATGGGGCTCGCCCCGACGCTGGCAGCCGGCGTTACTGTGGAGCTGACCCGCGACGCGAAGCCGGTGGCGACCATCGTCACAGCGAAGGCGCCCACGCGCGCGGCCCAGTTCGCGGCCGCCGAACTGCAGCATCACATCGAGCTGATCAGCGGCGCCAGGCCGCCCGTCGTCACCGATGAGGCCCCGGTGCCGGGCACGCGGATCCTCGTAGGCGAGAGCGCGGCGACCCGGGCCCTGAAGCTCGAGAGCGCCGACTTCAAGCCCCAGGAATACCTGATCAGCCTGCGCCCCGGGACCATCATCCTGATCGGGTGCGACAAGGACGACCGCCGGCCGCTGAGCTATGCCGACGCCGCCACCTTCCCCGACATCTACGACGCGCAGGCGACCTGCTACGCGGTCTATGACTTCCTCGAGCGCTACTGCGGCGTGCGCTGGTACCTGCCGGTCGAGCTCGGCACGATCTATGACGCGACCCCGAACCTGCGGGTGAGCGGGAGAGACCTGCGCCGCGCGCCGGCCTGGAAAACGCGCAACCAGAGCACCGGCTACCAGTTCCCCGCCGACCTGTGCGGGGACACGATCAAGGGGCCGACCCCCACACCGGTCCTGCCGTGGCGGGAGCAGTTGCTGTTCTGGCATCGCATGCGGCTCGGCGGCGAGGCCTACCAGCTCAACCACTCGCTGTACGGGTACTACGACCGGTTCCTCAAGGAGCACCCGGACTGGTTTGCGCAGGGTTACCAGGGCAAGCCGCCGCAACTGTGCTACACCAACCCCGGGACGGTCAAGCAGGTCATCCAGGACGCCAACGACTACTTCGCGGGCCAGGGCGCGAAGTCCGGTGCCCAGGCGGCCGGCAACTTCTTCGCCATCGTCCCCATGGACAACAACTCGTACTGCCAGTGCCCCACCTGTAAGCCGCTCGTGCCGGCGGAAGCCACGCGCGGCAAGGGCCAGTTCTCCAGTGACCGCGCGAGCGAGTACCTGTTCGGGTTTGTCAACCAGGTCGCGCGCGCCGTCCACCAGACACACCCCGACAAGTGGATCGCCGCCGCGGCGTACTTCGACTACGCCTACCCGCCGCGGAAGGAGAAGCTCGAGGCCAATGTCACGATTCAGATGTGCCTGCACGCCCGCATGGTCTATGCAACCAAGGTGCAGGCCAACGACAGGGCAATCCTCGATGCCTGGGTCGCCGACTCTCCCGAGCGGGCCAAGTACGTGTACCTGTACTACTGCTTCCCGTCACTGTCCGCGGTGGGCCAGCAGTTCCGCTGTTTCCCCGGCTTCTTCGCCCACAGCCTGATCAAGGAGCTGGCGACGTATCACCGCGCCGGCGTGCGGGGGATCTACTACGAGCCCTCCTACCTGGCCTACGAGCGGCGGAGCGCAGTCCTCGATCAAGTGGAGTGCTACCTCACCTGGAAGCTGGTCGACGACCCGACCCTCGACGGGCAGAAGCTGTATGAGGAGTTCTTCACGCGCTACTACCAGGCCGCGGCCGTGCCGATGCGGCAGCTCTACGAGGCGATCGAGGAGACCTACTCGAACCCCGCGAACTACGGGGCCGGTCCGCAGGGCCATCAGACCGAGGCCATCGCCTGGGGCGAGCTCGGGACCGCGGAGCGGATGCGGCAGTTCGGGCGGCTGATGCGGCAGGCGCGGCGCCTCGCCACCGGTGACCTCGAGAAGCAGCGGGTGGCATTGTTCGAGAAGGGTATCTACCAGTACATGGTGGCCGGCAGGCAGGCGTGGGAGCAGGCCCGGGCCGGCCGCGCAAGCAGCATGCAGACGGGCCAGGCGCCGCACCTGGCCGAGGCCGTCCCCGACGGCAACCCGAGGAAGGTGAACTGGGCCGCCGCCGGCGTGCTGGGCAACTGGCGGACCTTGCGCGGGGACGCGACGCCCCGGCGCGTCGAGGCGCGCGTGGCGCATGATGGCAAGTACCTCTACCTGAAGCTCGAGGAGCTGACCGACACCAGCAAGCTGGCCATCGAGGATGACAACATCTGGCACGAGGATGAGTGGGAGGTCTTCTTCTCCCGCCAGCGGGCACGCCCCTACCGCCAGATCGGGGTCAACGTGCGCGGGGTACACCAGGACCTGGAGCATGATGCGGGCATGGTGAAGTGGGACAGCGGCTCGCAGGTGTTCTCCGACGCGACGGCCCCGGACCGGTGGGTCGTGCACATCTCGGTGCCGCTCGACAAGCTCCTCCCCGGTGGCGCGAAGCCCGGGGAGACGATCTACATGAACGTGTTCCGGGCCACGCACATGCAGAACACGCTGGGTTGGGTCCCGACCTACGGCGGCTTCCACGAGCCGACGCGGATGGGACAGGTAGTGCTGGGGAAGTAGAGGCCGACCTCGCACGGACGCATGCGAGACGCTCCATGAGACAACCCCGACCGAGGTGATCGTGATGCGACTGATGCTTGCCGCAGTGCTGATTATGCTGTCGCTGGTCTCCGCCGGCGCCGTCGCGGAGACAGTCTACTACGTCTCCCCCACCGGCAATGATGCGTGGTCCGGGACACTCGCGGCACCGAATGCCGCCGCGACCGATGGCCCGTTCGCCACTCTCGCGGGAGCCCGGGACGCCATCCGCAAGGCGCGAGCGGCCGGCCAGGCCGTCGAGCCGGTCACCGTCCGGATCCGTGCCGGGAAGTACTGCCTGAGCGAGACGCTGGCCTTCGGGCCTCAGGATAGCCGCATCACCTTCGCCGCCTATGAGGGCGAGAAGCCCCAGATCATCGGCGGGCGGCTGATCACCGGCTTCACCCCCGGCCCCAACGGTGTCTGGTCGGTGTCGCTGCCCGAGGTGAAGGCGGGGACGTGGCGGTTCCGCTCGCTGTTCGTGGACGGCAAGCGCATGATCCGGGCCCGCCATCCCAACTTCGACCCGAGCGACCCCTACCGCAAGGGCTTCGCCTACGTCAGCACCGACTCGAGCGCCTTCGGCGTGGCCGTGGGCTGCATCCACAACGTCGGCGACTGGATGGACTACAAGGTCACGGTGCCGGAGACGGGCGAGTACACCTTCTGGGTGTACTACGGCGCGCTCAACAAGCCGTTCGGCAATGACACGATGGACGGACGCACCGCGGTGAGCGTGGATGGCGGGGCGAAGGTGCCACTCGTGGACCTCCCGGATACCGGCACGTGGGCGGTCTCACGCTGGGGCAAGAGCGCCACGCTCCAGCTCACCGCGGGCGAGCACAAGCTGCGCTGGGAGAACCTGAAGGGCGGGGGCCTAGACCTGGAGGCCTACGCGCTGTGCAACGATACGGGCTGGAAGCCGACCGACGAGAAGCTGCCGGCTGTCGCGCCCGGCAAGCACATGCTCCTCATCCAGGCCGAGGCCTTCACGGCATGCAACGGTCCGCAACTGCAGGTCGCCGGCACCGGGCGGGGCTCCAAAGACAAGTTCCCGTATGCCCCCGGCGACATCAAGCCCGAGTGGGCGCAGGCCCCCGAGGCGGAAGTCCACATCTTCCAGACGGGCAACTGCCGCGCCTTCAAAGAGATCTGCTGGATCGACAAGGTCGTCCCCGACGAGCGCACCATCTATCTCAAGGGCCCGGAATGCTCCTCGGCCCTGCACACCGGCGACCGCTACTTTGTGGAGAATATCCGCGAGCTGGTGGATGCGCCCGGCGAGTGGTACCTCGACCGGCAGGCCGGGATGCTGTATCTGATGCCACCGGCGGGGTTCACCGCGCAGTCGGAGGTGATGGCCCCGACAGTAGAGCGGATCGTCGAGGGCATCGGGGCGGCGAAGGACAAGCGGCTTCCCGGGCTGGCCTTCGAGGGCCTGACCTTCCGTGGCGGCGACTGGGACTTCGATGATGGGTGTGTCGGCTACGGCATGGGGACCAACGGCGTGATCTACCTCAAGCACGCCACCGAGTGCCGAGTCAGCGGCTGCAGCTTCGTCAACATCGGCAAGGACGCCATCTGCGTGGAAGCCGGCCTGCTCAGCACCCTCGTGCACAACGATATCACCGACAGCGCCGAGGGTGGCATCAACATCAACGGCGGCATGAACGCCGAGGTCAGGAACAACCACATTCACCACTGCGGGCAGGTCTACAAGCACAACGGGGGCGTGACCCTGCAGAACGGTGCGAGCGACTGCGTTGTGCACTCCAACGTCATTCACGACATGACCCGCTACGGCATCACGATGAAGATGGCCGGCAAGCACAACGCCATCGAGAACAACCGTGTGCTCAACACGAACCTGGAGACATACGACACGGGCGGCATCGAGGTCACTCAGGGCAACCGGGAGGAGCGCAGCGGGACGCGCATCGTAGGCAATGTCGTGGGCGACACGATTGGCTACTCGTCCACCGGGGACAAGCCGACGTTCCTGTCGTGGAGCATCTACCTCGACAGCTTCGCCGGGGGCTACACGGTCACGAACAACATCTGCTATCGGGCGCAGCACGGCGGTATCATGTTCCAGGGCGGCAAGGACAACATCGTCACGAACAACATCCTGGTGGGCGGGCAGGTCGGGCAGGGGCACATCAGCAACTTCGCCGACAACCAGCGCGGCTGCGTGCTCGAGCACAACGTGGTGTACTTCGAGAAGCCCAAGGCCAGCCTGTGGCTGACCGGTCGTCTCGGGCCGGAGGTCATCCGCATCGACAGCAACCTGTACTATTGCCCCGGCTGTGAGACCGCGGAGCAGGGCTGGAAGACGAGCTTCCCCGCCTGGCAGAAGCGCGGCTTCGACGCGAACTCGCAGATCGCCGACCCGCTCTTCACCAATCCCCAGGCTGATGACTACACGCTGCGGCCGGAGTCGCCGGCCCTCAAGCTGGGCATCACACCGATAGCCGACGACGCGCCGAAGTGCCAGTGTCGCATTCTGAAGCTGGGGCCGGTCTACTTCGAGAACAAGCCGTGGCCGGCACCGTAGCCCGCTCCATCCATGAACACCCTGGGGCTCCGCCCCAAACCCCGCTGGGGCCACAGGCCCCAGACCCCGTCCGGCGCGTCCATTCGGTGCATGACCCGGGCGAGCCCTACCTGGCGCCCCCCAGCGGCGTGTCGTAGTAGTCCCGTGCCGGGTCCATCCACACCCAGTCGTTGCTCTGGCCGCGGGCGTAGCGCGGGACCCGCTCGGACGGCAGGTCACCCAGGGCGACCTGCGCGTACTCCAGGTCCCCCAGCAGGCGCTGGCAGTTGGCGACCGCGGTGCCGATCTCGAAGGTGCGCCCGTACTCGGGGTTCGTGCCGAGCAGCGGCTTGCCGCTAGCCCACGCCGCCAGCCAGTCCCGCGCACTCTTGTGGCCATCCCCCTGGAACACCGCGGCGAACTCCTCGATCGTCGGTGCCCGGGCGAACTGGGTGCGCGGGCGGCGGCCCCGCCAGTCGGGGTAGAGCGGCCCTTGCTCGCGCGCCTTCAGCTCGGCCCGGATGCGCTCCGCCTGCCACGGAAACTTGACCCCATAATGCGCCGCCAGCCGTGGGATGATCTCGCGGATCGCCTTGGGGTCGGTCACCGGCAGCATCTCGTTGTAGTACGCCACCACCGGCAC
>CAZIWQ010000248.1:0-8142 GCA_964542355.1 uncultured Armatimonadia bacterium | reverse complement strand
CTTAGGCCGCATAGAGGAGTCTCCGGGTGCGGTTGGCTTCGCGGGAGAAGTACGGGTCCTGGAGGCCGGGGGAACCCAGCATGACGAGATCCACCGGAGAGCCGAGGAGGGACTCCAGTGCTTCCTTGAGTGCGAAGTACCGCGTCATCCCGGGCCCCAAGTCCTCCCCCGGGGGGAACTCCACCAGGAAGTCCACATCCGATCGCTGGGGGTCGTAGGTGTCGTCCGCAGCCGACCCAAAGACCTCCAGTCGCCGGACCCCGTACTGACGGCAGATCTCCGCGATCCCCTCGCGCCGGTCCTCGAGTGCAGCAATCATCGAGACTACCTCATCGCCATGCCAGGTTGGGGAATGCCGTTCTCTCGGACGCGCCCCCGGACCTCACAAGCGCGGGCGCGCTACCCGCCCTTCACGTGCCATTCGAAGCCGATCTCAGGGTCATCCCAGGGGCGGCGCAGCTCGTCCGGGGCGTCGTAGCGGTAGTGCTCGGTGGGCACGTTGAGCACCACCGCGAGGTCGCTCCCCAGGCATACCCACCCATGCCACACCCCCGGGGGGATCTGGATCAGGGTGCGGTTCAGCTCGCCCACCACCAGCGACTGCGTCTGGTGGTGGGTGGGTGAGCCCTCGCGGCCATCCCACAGGCCGACCTTCACATTCCCCTGCAGGCAACAGAAGTTGTCGGTCTGGACCTGGTGCGCATGCCAGGCCTTGACAATGCCCGGGTAGGTCGCCGAGACGTAGCACTGGCCGAAGCGAGCGAACAGCTCATCGTCATCGCGCAGGATCTCCATGAGATACCCGCGGTCATCGGGGATGAGACGGAGGCTCTTGGTGCGGATGCCCTCGATCATGGTCAGTCCCCCGGAGCCTGTCCGAGTAAGGCCGCCAGACTGCGTCTGGCGGCGGTCTGAGTACACGTCTGGCTGCCCAGAGTCGTGCCCGTGAGGCGGTCTGACTGTGTCTTGGCGGATTACTCGGACGGGCTCCTAGTCCCCCGGCAGCAGTACGCCGACGGCGTGGCGTGTGAATTGCTTGATGGCGAACGCCTGCAACTGGGAAGCCGTCACGGCCTCGATGCGGTCGACGAACTCGTCGCTGGAGAGCTGCTTGTCGCCGAAGAGCGCGCGGCGGTTCAGGATCGTGGCGGCCGACTGGGGCTGGTCCATCGGCTCCGCGTAGAGGTTGATGGCCCGCGTCTTGGCACGCGCGAGCGCCTCGGCGGACAGCGGCTCGCGGGCGAACTTCATGATCTGGGCCACCGCCGCGCTGCGGACGTCCTCAATGCCGGTGGCCATCGCCCGGGCGGCGACGGCGAGGTAGGGGGCGCGCGCGATTGGGATCGGCATGACGGCAAACACGTTGCCCTCCCGGTCGCTGTCACGCGATGGCCGTGACCGCACCTCGGCGGGCAGCTTGACCTCCGCCAGGGCCCCCAACGGGCCGGACAGCGCCGCGTGAAGCAGATGCCCCATGAGGTAGCCGTCGGTCCCGACGGGGGGTAGCGGCACGCCGACAATCACGACCGCGCTGGCCAGCTCGGAGTTGACGCCGGTCTCGACGCGCGTCTCATCGGTTCCCAGGGAGACCGAGGGCGTCAGGCCAAGCTTGCGCGCCTTGTACTTGCCGAAGGCACCCTCGATCAGCGCCGCGACCTGCTCGGACGGCAGCGGGCTCACGACACAGACGCTGGTGACATTGGGGACATAGTAGCTGCGGTGGAAGGTCTTCACGTCGACGAGCGTGATGCTCTCACGGGTGGCGTCAGTGCCGTAGATCGGCTGGGCGAGAGGGGAGACGCCCACCAGGGCCTTGCGGAACAGGTGGTAGGCTTCGTAGGAGCCGGCTTCGCCCTCCGCCCCCGAGCCCTGCTCTTCACGCGCGAGGACGTCCTTGGCGCTCACGAAGTCATCCTGCGTCCACTCGGCCTCGAAGATTGCCGGCCCGAGGAACTCCAGGAGCCGGGGCAGCTCGCGCGAGGTGACCGAGGCCGTGAACTCAACGTGATCCCACTGCGTCTCGACGACGAAGCCGGCCCCCTGGGTGCCCTGGCGTCGCAGGGAAGCGAGGTCGGTGCGCTCTTTCATCAGGCTGCGGATACGGCCGAGCAGCACCTGTTGAGTGACCGCGCGCAGACCGGCCTTGGCGGCCGGGACGCGTTCCGGGCCGATCTGCAGGGCAACGCTGACGCCGCACGTATCACCGGCGGCGGCCTCCACCGCCAACACACAGACCCCATTGGGGAGCGTGATGGGGGCGGTAGCCGCCAGGCACGGAAGTGCGCCGGCGAGGACAATGGCTGCTGCGATAGCGGGTATCTGCTTCACGGAGCGAGGTTTGCCTCCCAGACTGTCCCGCCACCTGCGCGGGGACGGATGATGACCAGCGTGAACTGCGAGGGGCCGAGGTAGTCGCGGGCGACCCTCTGGATATCGTCCGGAGTGACCCGCTCGACCTCGGACAGGTAGTCAACCGCGAACTTGTAGCGGTCGATCGCCCAGTAGAACGACAGCGAGCCGACCTGGCCCAGGTAGGTCTGGTTGTCGAACGCGTAGCTCACCTGGATCAGGGCACGTGCGGTCTCGAGCTCCTCGGGCGTGATCTTGTGGCTGCGGAGCTTCTCCACCTCGGCGAGCACGGTCTCGCGCGTCTCGAACTCGGCGGTCGGCTTGGCGACGCAGGTGATGATGAACAGACCCGGGTCGCGCTTGGTGATGAACTCGACCTCCGGGACGGCCTCGACCTTCTCCTTCTCCATCAACGCGCGCGTCAGTCGCGCCGTCTGTCCCTCGCCCAGCAGCGCAAAGATCAGGTCCAGCGTGCACACGTCGCGCTTGCGGTCGATCCCCGCGGCGCGCCAGGCGTACGAGATCAGCGTACCCCGCACCGAGGCCTTTTCCAGCCGGGTGCGCGAGTCCTCCTGCGGTGGCTCGGCGGCTGCCGTCGGCAAGCTCAGGGGCTTGCGCGCGTAGCCACCCAGCGCGCTCGCGGCCAGGTCGAACACGGTCTGCGGGCGCACGTCACCCACGACAATGAGGGCCATGTTGTTCGGGACGTAATAGGTCTCGTGGAAGCGGCGGAGGGCCGTGGTGTCAAACGCGGCCATTGTGTCGGGCGTGCCGGCGATCGGGCGCCCGTAGGGGTGGGTGCGGTACGCATTCTCCCACAGCAGTTGCCACAGGCGGCCCGTCGCAGTCGTCTGCAGGTCCATCAAGCGACGCCGCAAGTCCTGGACCTGCTTGGCCCAGACCGCCTCCTCGAACTGTGGCTCAAACACCGCCCGCACAATCCGGGGGAACAGCGTGGGCATCAGCCGCGTCGCCATGACCGCGGTGATCTGGGTTGCATCCGGTGTCGTGTGAGTATCGAAGCGCACGCCCAGGTCGTTGATGGTGTCAGCGAACGAGACGGTCCCGTCGCCGGACGCGTGGAACATCATGTGGCGGACAAGATCGGACAGCCCGTGCTGCTTGTCGCCTTCGTACAGTGGCGCGGCACGCACACACAGCCCCATGGCGACGACACCCCAGTGGGGCTCGTCCTTCACGATGACCTGCAGTCCGTTGGGCAACACCTGCTCGTGGATGTGCGACGGGTCCAGTACCGGAGCGGCGGTCGCACCGGCGCACAGCGTGAGCACAGCGACAAGCGTTAGGGACATGGTTTTGGTCAGCAAGCTGGTTCTAGCGCTCCTATCTGGGTCCTGCATTCCGGAGTGCACTCGGTGCGACGTTGCTGTCTGGTCGCCCCGCCTCCGAGGGTCGGGAAGACCGCGCGTCCCAGGCGATGTCATCGCGAGAAGTGTCCGCGACGCCCGCCGGCGTGTCGCGGTCAGGCGAGTGAGGCACGCAACTCGCGCTTGAGTACCTTCCCGGTGGCCGACCGCGGCAGCTCGGGGCGGAACGTGACAGTGCGCGGCACCTTGTAGGTGGCGAGATGGAGCTTGCAGTGGGCGATGATAGCCGCCTCGTCGAGCTCGGCCCCTTCCTGTAGACGTACAAAGGCCAGAACATCCTCACCGCGCAGGCGACTGGGAGCTCCCACTACCGCCGCCTCGGCGACGCCCGGAAGCCGGGAGATGACGTCCTCGACCTCGCGCGGGTACACGTTCATGCCCCCGACGATGATCATGTCCTTCTTGCGGTCAACGATGCTCAGGTACCCGTCGGCATCCCGGGTGGCGATGTCACCGGTCAACAGCCATCCGTCCCGGATTGCCGCTTGCGTGCTCTCGGGGTCGTGCCAGTAGCCGCGCATGACGTTTGCGCCGGCCACGGCCAGCTCGCCGGGTTCGCCGACGCCGAGCTCCCGCAGATCGTCGTCGACGATCTTTGCGCGCACGCCGGGGAGGGGGGGGCCCACGGTGCCCACCTTGCGCCCCCCGCCCAGGGGGTTGACGCTAACCACCGGGGAGGCCTCCGTCGGGCCGTAGCCCTCGATCATATAGACACCGAAGCGCTGCTCGCAGCCGTAGAGAATCTCATCGGGTAGCGCTGCCCCGCCGGATACCGCCAGGCGCAGGGCACCCAGGTCAAACTCGCGGTCGGTCTTCATCTGCAGCATCACCGCGAACATCGAGGGGACACCGGCGAACACGGTGACGCGATGGCGCTCGAGGGTCTCGAGGACGCTCAGCGGCGAGAACTTGGGCATCAACACGCTGTGCGCGCCCCTGAGCACGGGGAGGATCATGCAGACGGTGGCACCGAAGCAGTGGAACAGCGGGAGCACCGTCCCGAACACGTCGGTCTCGGTGATCCCGATGACCTGCGCGCACGCCTCAGCGTCAAACACGAGGTTGGAGTGCGTGAGCATGGCGCCCTTGGGGCGTCCCGTCGTGCCGGAGGTGTAGATCAGGGCCGCCAGCCCCTCCGGTGTCGCCCGCTCCGGGGGCGGGGGCCCCGTATCCGTGGCCAGCAGTGAGGCGAAGTCGTGGACGTCCGTGAGAGGCGATTCGCCGCTGATGATGACGCGGCGCAGGCAGCCGGTCTCGGCCCGTACCGCGTCGATGAGGGGGCCAAAGACGTTCAGGCCGATGAGCGTCTCCGCAGCGGCATCGCCGACCACATACGCCGTCTCCGCCGGCCCTTGCAGACAATGCAGGTGCACCACCGTGGCACCTAGCTGCAGCACCGCGAAGTACGAGATCACGAACTGGGGGCAGTTGGGGAACAGGATCGCCACGCGCTGCTCGGGGCCGACTCCCATCGCCGCCAGCGACCCGGCACACCGCAGCACCGCCGCCCAGAGCTGGGCGTAGGTCATGACATGGTCGTCAAGGGTCAGGGCCGGCCGGTTCGGAAACCGGGCTGCCGTGGCCGCCAGGCGACCAACCACGGTCTCGGAAACGGCGGTGGTCACTTCAGGGAACCTCCCACAGTTGCGGGAAGGCAAGCTTGGGGTCGTCGCGGCAACAGGCGATCCTCACACCGCACGGAGAACGCCGTGACACGCGCACCAAGAATACACTACTCAGAACGGCACCGTCAAGGAAGCCGCGCCGCGGGAACGGCGAACGGCGGCATGTGGCACGGGGCACGTGGCGCTCGGCGGACGGAAACGGCTCGCGGTCAGGGGACCGCTCCTACCACGGCGGACGGCCACGGCAAGGGCTTGCGGTCAGGGACGGGACGGATGGGCGGCGTCGCCGCCCGCGCGTCCGGCGGCCAGGCGCGAGACGTCGACGATCCGGTAGCGCACCGCAGCCCGGAGCCGTGCCACGGTAACCTCACCCGGACCGGACGAGTGGGCCACGAACCACTCGAACGAGGTGCGCCCGTAGCGGGCCTCCGACCAGCGGCGCAGCTTCACGAAATCGTACACCATCCCGTCACTGCCGATGATGCCCACATGCCAGCAGGACTGCTCGGATGGCTCATACCACGGCGAATGCCTGACGGCTACCACATCGCCGGGCTGGGTGGCCACGCCCGGGTGCCAGGGGAAACTGTCATACAGCGCCCGCCTGTCTGCCAGCAGGTGGTGGGCGGATCCACGGCGGAAGCGGGCCTTGACCCCCAGCCCCTCGTCCACGGCGCAGTCAACGAAGTCGGAGCAGTCATTGCCGTACTTGCCCGGCGTCAGCCCGAGGACGAAGCGGCCCATCGGCCGCTCGCGGTGGAACCTGACGGCCGCCTGTGCGACCGCCCAATTGAGGGGCTTCTCGCCCGGGTGGCGTCGCTCGAACTGCGCGCGGGCCCACGCCTCGTAGCTGACATGGCCAGTCAGCGCCGCCGGCCACGGGGCCGAGCCGCGCTGCTCGGTGAGTAGCGCGATCGCTACCCACACGAGGGCAGCCAGCGCCACCGCGGCGATCGCCATCCGCCTGATGCGTCGCATGTCGGAGCTTCACCAGTGGAGGGAACGCCAGGCGAGAGCCTGAAGTTCGCGGAGGGGTTGCCCGGAGGGCACACGCGTGTGCGGGGCCGAGGACGACTGTCCCCGACCCCGCAGAGGAGATCTACGCACCCGGACCAGGAACGCCCCGGCCGGAAGTGGCCTCTTCGGTCGCGTCTGTGTCGCTACTGCGTGCCGAGCAGCTTGAGGGCTTCGTCGACGTCCTGCTCGCTCTTCTCGAAGTCGCCGCGGGCGAATGCGCTGCGGCAGGAGCTAAGCAGGTCGCCGACCGTCTTGGCGGCAGTCGGATCCTCCCCGCGCAGTGCCAGGAACGGCTCGCGCGAGCGCTCCAGCTTCATGCGGATGCGCTTCTTCTGCGGCACCTTGGCGTAGGAGGGGTTCTCCGGCTGGGGCTTGGGGAGGTCGACACCCGCCGGTGCCGGGCCGCCCGTCCCCGGCTTGACGGTAGCCGGCTTGGTCGTCCCCGGCTTGACGGTTGCCGGTTTGGTGGTTCCTGGCTTGACAGTCGCGGGCTTCACAGCGGGTAGGGGTTTGACGACCGCCGCGGTGGGCTCGCGTCGCCCCGGCCGGGTGACGTCAGTAGGACCGGCCACCGTAGCGACCTTGCCCGTGATGAAGGGGGTGAGGTCGTTGATCAGATGGTTGACCAGCTCTTCGCGCTTGGCGCCGTACTCCTCCTCTGACAGGGCGCGAGCGGTGTTGAAGGCGTCCCTGACCAGGAGGGTGGGCGCGCCGATGGCCGTCGCGGAGACCAGGGGAGCCGACTTCTCAGTCGGGGCCACGGGTACGGGTGCGACCGGCGCCGCGACCCTCGGCTCGACCGCCGGTGGTGTGTCCCCGGTGCTGACCTCTGTCGGTACATCCGAAGCCGCGGGCTTCACGGGCGGCTTGACCGCCACGGGTGCGACCGGCGCCCCCGGCTTCGGCTGGAAGGCGGAGGCGGGGAGCTTGGAGGCCGGTGTCGCCCGCGGGAGCGTCTGCTTCAGTGCTTTGGCCCAGACCGCGGCCAGGGCCTTCGGTTGCAGGTCATTGGCCTTGGCCTCGGCCGGGAATACCGAGGTCACCTTGATGTCCCCGCAGTACACGGTCCACAGGCCCCCGGCTTCCTTCACCGTGACAGAGGGGTGTTGCGTGTCCTGTTTGGAGATGATGTCGGTGATGGCCTTGTCGATGGCCACCGCGCGGGCCTTGACGGAGCTGTAGGGACCCTTGTCGCGAATCGTGATGACCTTGGTGTTCGCGATGTAGATGCTCTCGGCTTCGCCCTGGGCCAGACAGGCCACTGCGGTACCCAGGATCGCCATCGCGCACGAGACTACGTACAGGCTGCATTGTCGTTTCACCATCGCGACATCCTCCTTCGAGCCCTGCTGCCAGGGAGTGGGCGGGACTGGACGGTTGTCTTCGCGTAGCCGCAAACGAATGAAGCGAGTCCCGTGTGCCCGACCCGGACATCGCGGTCCCGGCGCCCGGCTCACGATGGCAGGTTCTGCCCCGGTGAGCACAGACTGCCAGGCTGCCTCGCGGCGAAACACCCGGCTGGTTGGGGGACAAGCCTCGCTCCGGATGACTATATAGCACAATACCGGTGGCGTCAAGCTGCGCCGACGCCGGAGCAGACGGAGGGAGGAGATCAGCCGGCGAAGGGGAAGGGGTAAGTGTCGCAGCACTGATCCTGCCAAGCCACGCCCACTGAGGTGACCACGCGTGCCTGAAGTTGTGTGTCTGGGAATTCTCGTTGCCGATGTCTGGGGTCGACCGGTCAATGACTGGCCCGAACGCGG